>DASWNS010000229.1:0-14925 GCA_036399115.1 Pyrinomonadaceae bacterium
TCACTTGAGACATGCCCTGCCATGCTCCCGACTGGATGAAGGCCGCCCAATAAAAGGGGTGGCTCCGATTCCCTTCGCCCCCCGCTAATCTGCTCGCCACTAAGGCCGCGTTGCTGCCCGCCTGAAACCTTTTGCGTGCCGGAGAGCATCGCCAGTTGCACCTCCCTGAGCGCGTCGCATCGTCCGAGACTTACCACAGGGTCATCACCTGACTCTCGCTTCCGGCGAGCACGAGCGCACGCCTGAGGCCATACACGTCGTCGCCGTTCTGCACCTCGCCCACGCCCGTCTCGCACGCCGACAACACGACGAGGCGCGTGCCCCAGAGATCGAGACTCGCGGCCTCTTAGGCTGTGCGAGCGGCGACGGGTTACGAGTCGGCTTCGCCCGCGTATTTATCCGTGCTCGCGTTGGAGATGACGGGCGCATCGGTCGTCAGCGCGTTGTTGACGAGTTCGCGTTGCTCCAGTTCGTGGATGGTGTAAGAGCCTGTGGCGGGGCTGGCCGAGGCCGTGCGCCCGACGTAGTAAGGCCGCTCGCAATTCTTCATCATGCCCATCAGGCGCGGCTCGACGAAGTGCCAACCGCCGTAATTCTTCGGCTCTTCCTGCGCCCACACGAGTTGCGCGGCGTTCGGGTAGCGCGCGAAGATTTCGCGCAAGAGGCGTTCGGGGAACGGGTAGAACTGTTCGAGCCGGACGATGGCGACGCGCCTGTCGTCCGACTTCAAACGCGCCGCGTTCAGATCGTAATAGACCTTCCCGCTGCACAGCACGATGCGCAACACCTCCGCGCGGTTCTCTATCTCCGCGTCGTCTATGACAGGCAGGAATCCGCCCGTCGTCAACTCCGCGACGGAAGAGGTGGCGGCGGGCAGGCGCAGCAGGCTCTTCGGCGTCATCACGACGAGCGGGCGCGCGATCTCCTGCTTCACCTGCCGCCGCAGAAGATGGAAATATTGCGCGGGCGTCGTCGGGTAACAGACCTGCATGTTGTTCTCGGCGCAGAGTTGGAGGTAGCGTTCGAGCCGCGCGTTGGAGTGCTCCGGCCCCTGCCCCTCGTAGCCGTGCGGCAACAGGAGCGCGAGGCGTGAAGGCTGCTGCCATTTGTCAACGCCGGGCGCGATGAATTGATCTATGATCACCTGCGCGCCGTTTGAGAAGTCGCCGAACTGCGCCTCCCACATCACGAGCGCGTCCAGAGCCTCGACCGAATAACCGTACTCGAAGCCCATCACGCCCTGCTCCGAAAGCGAGCTATCGAAGACTTCAAAGCGCGGTCGCCCGTTCTCGCGTGCGGCGAGTTCCGAGAGCGGCGTCCACGCTCTGCCCGTCTGCGTGTCGTAGAGAATGGCGTGGCGTTGACTAAACGTGCCGCGCCCGGAATCCTGACCGCTCAGGCGGACGTTTGTGCCTTCGAGCGCGAGCGAGCCGAAGGCCACGGCTTCGCCGAACGCCCAGTCCAGAGGCGTCTGTCCCGCCCCCATCTTCTCGCGCCGCGCGAGTTGGCTGACCATCTTCGGGTTGACGTGAAAACCTTCCGGCACAATCGCAATGCGCTGCCCGATCTCGCGCACCACATCGGCGGAGACGCCCGTTTCGACCACTTCCGATCCGTCCTCTTCGACTACCGGAGCCGGAACCTCCGACATCTTCGGCTTACCCGCGACGATCTCTTTCGCACGCGCCTGCGCCCCTTCGTAATGCTCCACGCGCGCCTTGATCATCGCTTCGACATCGGCCTCCGTCAGCACGCCTTCGCGGATGAGCCGCCCGGCGTAGATCGCGCGCACGCCCGGATGCGCTTTCACGCGCGCGTACATCAAAGGCTGCGTGTAACTCGGCTCGTCGCCTTCGTTGTGTCCGAGGCGGCGGAAGCCGATCACGTCCAGCACGACATCCTTGTTGAACTCCTGCCGGTAATCGAGCGCGATGCGCAGCACGCGGAAAGCGGTTTCGGGGTCGTCGCCGTTGATGTGGAAGATCGGGAGTTGCGTCATGCGCGCCACGTCCGTTGAGTAGATCGTGGAGCGTCCCTGTTCGGGCGAAGTGGTGAAACCGATCTGGTTGTTGATGATGATGTGAATCGTGCCGCCCGTGCGATAGCCGCGCAGTTCGGCGAGGTTCAGAGTCTCCATCACGATGCCCTGCCCGGCGAAGGCCGCGTCGCCGTGAAGCAGCACGGGCAGCGCACGATCAATCACCTCTTCGCGCTCCGCGTTCATCGCGTCCTGTCTGGCGCGCACCATGCCTTCGACCACCGCATCGACAAACTCAAGATGGCTCGGATTCGGCGACACCGTGATGGCGACTTCGCGCCCGCTCGCCGTCTCGCGCCTGCCGCGCGCGCCCTGATGATATTTCACGTCGCCTTCATCAGCCGGAAAGTTCGGATGCACCGAACCCTCGAAGGCCGTGAAGATGCGTTCCGAGAAATTGCCGACCACGTTTGCCAGCACGTTCAGACGCCCGCGATGCGCCATGCCGAGCGTGATCTCTTCGACGCCGTGCTCCGCCGCCTTCTCGATCAACTGGTGCAGGAGCGGAATGATCGTCTCGCAGCCTTCGAGCGAGAAACGCTTCGCGCCCAGATACTTCGTGTGCAGGAAACGCTCGAACTGTTCGGCGGCGATCAGACGGTCGAGCAGTTGTTTCCGCGTCTCGACCGGGAGCGGTTC
Organism: Pyrinomonadaceae bacterium; assembly: GCA_036399115.1. Classification (GTDB taxonomy): domain Bacteria; phylum Acidobacteriota; class Blastocatellia; order Pyrinomonadales; family Pyrinomonadaceae; genus JAIVJZ01. The sequence continues at coordinate 2,678 of DASWNS010000229.1, forward strand.
GGGATAGACGAACTCCTGCCGGATGCGTTCACGAATCCAGGTCTTCTGTTCCTTGCTCTGGATGTGGCGATATTCCGTGCCGACCTTGCCGCAGTAGGCGCGGCGCAGGATGTCTAAAATCTCCCTCAGCGTAGAGCTTTCGTGGCCGCCGAGTCCGCCCGTGATGAAGGTGCGGTCTAAATCCCAGATGGTCAGCCCGTAGGTTTCGAGATCGAGTTCGGCGTGATGATGTACGGGCATCGCATGGAGCGGATCGATGTCTGCGATGAGATGGCCGCGCACGCGATAAGCGTTTATGAGTTCGAGCACGCGCGCCTGTTTGACGATCTGCTCCTGCGTGCGGTCGCCGCCGAGGAGCGCGGGATTGCGATCCACCGCCCACTGCATCGGGCGATAGGCGATGCCGAGATCGAGAAAGATGTTCTCGTAAAAATCGTGCTTGCCGACCAGAAGTTCGTGGACGTGCGCGAGGAACGCGCCCGACTCCGCGCCTTGAATGATGCGGTGATCGTAGGTGGAAGAGATCGTGAGCGTCTTGCTGATGCCGAGTTGCGAGAGGGCTTCCGGAGACATCGCGTGATACTCGGCAGGGTATTCAATCGCGCCCGTCGCAATGATGACCGACTGACCGGCCATGAGGCGCGGCGTCGAAGCGACGGTGCCGATGGTGCCAGGGTTCGTCAGCGAGATCGTCGTCTCCTGAAAATCGGGCAGGCCGAGTTTGCCGTCGCGCGCGCGCTTCACCACGTCGTCGTAAGCGCGTATGAACTGCGAGAAGGAGAGCGAGTTGGCCGCTTTGATGTTCGGAACCAGCAGCGTGCGCGTGCCGTCCTTCTTCTGAATATCAATCGCCACGCCGAGATTGACTCCGGCGCGACGCACGCGCGCGGGCTTGCCTTCGGCGAGCGTGAAGCCGTCATTGAGTTGCGGGTACTTGTCGAGCGCGCGCAGCAGCGCGTAGGCGATCACGTGCGTGTAAGAAGCCTTGCCGCCGCTCTGCTCCTTGAGATGCTTGTTGATGATCGCGCGATTTTCTTCGAGCAGTTTGACGGGCACCTGCCGGTTCGAGGTCGCGGTCGGGACGCTCAAACTCGTCTCCATGTTCTCGACGATCTTCAAGGCCGCGCCGCGTATCGGGGAGGTTTCCGCCGTAGACGCGCCGGGCTGCGCCGGGGCAGCGGCGGCAGCGGCGGCGGTTTGCGCCGGGGCAGACTGTGGCTGCGAGGTCGCAGGCTCAGGCGTGGCGGCGGGAGGTTGCGCGGGAACGGCGACGGGCGCAGCCGTTTCCGCCGTGCGCGCGGAAGTGGCGGCGGCAGCCGTCGCCGTGTTGCCGTCCGCAGGGCGCGGCGCGGCGGCTGCGTTCGTCGCGCCGTTGCCGGAGGTTGACGCGGGAGCGGCTGTCTCGCCGAGCATCTCCATGAAATAAGTGCGCCAAGATTCATCCACGAGCGCGGGGTCGCTGCGGAAACGCTGCAAGAGCGTCTCGACGTAAGTGGCGTTTGCGCCAAAGTTTTCGGCGATGAATTGCGAGTAGTCGGTCTGGTTTTGTTGTGCGCTCAAAGTCTGATCACCCCTTTTAAGAGACGCTCGGGCGGCGGGCGGCTGTCGCCGGAGTTCCGCCGCGTTTTACTGACGATTGTTCCGTTGGTGCTTGAATAATAGCCTATCACTTTCCGCCTTGCACTGCATCCAGCGCAAACTTTTGCGCAACCGCTTCGTATAATTCCACATCAGATGACCGCTATGGAAAATGCGCCGCGAGTCGAACTCATGCCGTCGTCGAAATTTTTCACGCACGCCACGTTTCTCTGTGTCCTGCTCTTCGCGTGCGGCGCGTGCGCCATCCCCCGCGCAGTCTCACAGCGCAAGGGAGAGACTCCTGCGTCACGCGCGGCGACGCCCACGCCGCAAGCCGCCGTTAAGCCCGTCTATGAATCGCCCGTGCTCGAACGTCTCGTCGCGGCGGCGGTCGAGCGCACGACGCATGAAGTCGAGTACGACCCGACGTATTACAAGTTGGAATACCCGAACGGCGACGTTCCGGCGGACAAGGGCGTCTGCACCGACGAGGTGATTCGTTCGTATCGCGCGCTCGGCATAGATTTGCAGAAAGAAGTGCACGAGGACATGTCTGCCAACTTCTCGCGCTACCCGACGAAGTTTGGCCTGACGACGACCGACACGAACATAGACCATCGCCGCGTTCCGAATCTGCGCGTCTTCTTCGAGCGCAAAGGCCGCTCGCTCCCCATCACGGACGAACCGGCGGACTACAAGCCCGGCGACATCGTGACCTGGGACTTGAACGCTTCGCAGACGCACATCGGCATCGTCGTTGACGTGCCTTCGGCGACGCCCGGCAGGTACATGATCATGCACAACATCGGACAGGGTCCGAAGATCGAAGACATCCTCTTCGCATGGAAGATCACAGGCCACTACCGTTACACAGGGACAACCGCGCCGCCACCGGCCAAGCCCGCACCGCGTCCTTCGGCGTCTCGACGCAGCACACGCTGAAAAAACACCTCAAGGCCAAAGTGAACTCTCTCCTGTCCTGAGATCGTTGCTCGTCCCGGTTGCTCTCCGCAGCAGAAAAAGATTTTCACCTCCTGCAAGTTTCTCGTCCCGCGCACATTCATTTGAGTGCAAGCTTGAGAACGCCGAACCACAGCGCACAGGCGCAGGAGGATTTATGAGCTACTCCCGAACCATCACGCACACCTCGCCCGACTCCAAACAACGCCGCCCGCGCCCCGACTCGCCGCGCCCGAAGAACGCACGCCTGAGTTGGATCGCGCTGTGCTTCGTCGCCGCGCTGCTGCTCTCTTCCTGCGAACGCGCGAGCGTGAACGAACCGGAGCAGAGGCCGAGCAAAGACGTGTCGAAGACGGAAAATAAGGCGCCCCTCGTCAGTGCGCCCGCGATGCCTAACCCGGAGTTGGAGATGGCGCGAGAGACAGCCACAGGCTTGTATGCTCAACGCCGCGACGGCGAGGTTGACAACAAGCAGTTCAACACCGAAAGCTACAGCCACATCGACGAGAACCCTTTTTTCGAGGTCGCACGCGCGCCGCTCTCAACCTTCTCGATTGACGTGGACACGGCCTCCTACAGCAACACGCGCCGCTTCCTGCGCGACGGCCAACTCCCGCCGAAGGATGCAGTGCGCATCGAAGAGTTGATCAACTATTTCCCTTACGACTACCCGCAGCCACGAGGCGACGCGCCTTTCTCCATCAACGCGGAAGTCTCTTCCTGCCCGTGGAACACAAAGCGCCGCCTCGTCCACATCGGCTTGCAGGGCAAGCGCATCTCGAAGGAAGAGTTGCCGCCCGCCAATCTCGTCTTTCTCCTCGACGTGTCGGGTTCGATGAACGCGTCGAACAAACTCCCGCTCGTTAAATCATCGCTGCGCATGCTCGCCGAACAACTCGACGCGCGCGACCGGATCAGCATCGTCGTCTATGCGGGTTCGAGCGGGCTGGTGCTGCCCGCCACGCCCGGCGACCGTCGCGGCGAGATCATCGCCGCGCTCGACGCGCTCGACGCCGGAGGCTCGACCAACGGCGGCGAAGGCATCCAACTCGCTTATAAAGTCGCCTCTGATAATTTCATACGCGGCGGTATCAATCGCGTCATTCTCGCCACCGACGGCGACTTCAACGTCGGCGTGACGAGCGAAGGCGAACTCGTGCGGCTCATCGAAGAGAAACGCAAGAGCGGCGTCTTTCTCTCCGTGCTCGGCTTCGGCACGGGCAACGTCAAAGACGCGACGATGGAGAAACTGTCGGATAAAGGCAACGGTAACTATGCCTATATAGACGACGTGCAGGAAGCGCGCAAAGTGCTCGGCGAGCAACTCGGCGCGACGCTCGCCACCATCGCCAAAGACGTGAAGATTCAAGTCGAGTTCAACCCGCGACAGGCCACCGCCTATCGTCTCATCGGCTACGAGAATCGCCTGCTGCGCGATCAGGATTTCAACGACGACCTGAAAGACGCGGGCGAGATCGGCGCAGGCCACACCGTCACCGCGCTCTACGAGGTCGTCCCCTTTGGGCAGAAGTTCGAGAACCCCGGCATTGACGAGTTGAAGTATCAAACGCCCGTCGAGTCTCCGGCACGCGCAGACAGCAGAGAGTTGATGACGATCAAGATTCGTTACAAAGACCCGGAGGAGAGCGCGAGCAAACTCCTGAGCGTGTGGGTGTCGGATGCGGGCGGCACGCTTGAGAGCGCGTCGAACAACCTGAAATTCTCTTCGGCGGTCGCAGGCTTCGGCATGCTCCTGCGCGACTCGAAATACAAGGGCGACGTGCGCTACGCAGACGTTGCCCGGCTCGCACGCGCTGCCGCAGGCGCGGACACGCAGGGCTACCGCACGGAGTTTATCCAACTCGTCGAACGCGCGCAGACGCTCTCAAGGCAAAGCGCGCGGAACTGAACAAAACGATGAACGCGGAACGATGGACGATGAACTGAAAGCAAGTTGTCTTTCATTCCGCGTTCATCGTTCCGCGTTCATCGTCTGTCTTCTCCGCGTCCCGGCGGTGAAGGTTTTTACTTCTGCCTGCACACTTCCCTACTTGAATCTTTCCCGCCCGTCGGCGCAAACGTCTATAATCGCGTTCGATGAACGAACCATTGCTGCGCGAATTTCTGGCCGAGGCCGACGAGCGGATCGAACTCCTGTTCGCGGAGATCGAACGCCTGCGACGCGTCCACGCAGAAGCGGACGGGCGCGCGCGCCGGGAGTTGATCGCGCGCATCTTTCGCCACGTCCACACGCTCAAAGGCTCCGCCGCAACTCTCCCCCAACTCGCCGCCGTTAGCCGCCTCGCGCATGAATTTGAAAACCTCCTCGATGCCATTCGCGCCGGACGCGCGCCGCTCACGGACGAGTCCATAGACGCCTGCGAAGATGCCACAGACGCGCTCTCCCTCGCCCTCGCCTCCCACGCGCGCGGCGACGAAGATGCAGCGGAACCGCCGCCCGCCATCTTTCAACTATTGCGACAACACGCGCGCGGCGCGCCTCAACTTTCCATCGCTCAGGAAGCAAACCCGCGCACAGGCTCCGTCGCCGCTTTGCCCCCGGAGATCACGCGTGCGCTGTCCGGCGTCGAGCAGCGTCACCTGAGCGAGTCTGTGAAGGAAGGCGGGCGGGCGTTGCTGGTCGCAGCCTCTTTTGATCTCGCCACGCTGGACGAACAATTCGGTCGTTTCAACGCCGCGCTCGGCGCGTGCGGAGAGATCATCTCGACGTTTCCGGGCGACCCTGCGAGCGCGCCCGACCAGATCAGTTTTCGTGTCCTCTACACGACCACCTGCACGCGCGTCGAACTCGAAGAACGCCTCGCGCCGTTCGAAGCGAAGCTCGACTGGAGGGAAGACGCGCCCGAACCCGACGGCGCGAGCGCGAACGGCGCAGAGGCATCAACCTTCGACACGGACGCCCCGCCCGAAGCCTCCACAGACTCGACGCCTGACCCATCAAGCGTCGCGCCCGCTGCTACGGCCACGCGTGCGCCGATTTTTGTGCGCGTGCCTCTGCACGAACTCGACGAACTCGTGACAGCCACGCACGAGTTGTTCACAGAGACGCTGGCCGCGCTCGAACAAACTCCCGCCGTGCCGGAGACTGTCGCTGCCGTCGCTGCCGCTGAAACGACTCACGCAGCCGGGGCGACGGGGGCGGAGCGCGCACGCCGCCTGCGCGAAAATTTCAGTGCGCTGGAAGAGCGCGTGATGAGTCTGCGCATGCAGCCGCTCATGCCCGTGCTCGAACGCGCGCAGCGTGCGGCGCGTATCGCCGCGCGTGCCGCCGGGAAAGAGATCGAGTTTGAAGTTGCGGGCGGCGACGTGCGCGTAGACCGTGCGCTCGCGGAACAGATCGGCGAACCGCTCCTGCACCTGCTGCGCAACGCGGTTGACCACGGCATCGAGACTGCCGAAGAGCGGCGGGCGACGGGGAAGCCTCTGCGCGGGCGCGTGCGCCTCGAAGTGGCGATGGAGGGCAGCCGCGTGCGCGTGCGCGTGGCCGACGACGGGCGCGGCATTGATACGGAGCGTGTGGCACGCGTGGCCGTCGCGTGCGGCTTGCTCGAAGCGGGAGCGCACGTCACCGATGAACAGGCGTTGCGCCTGATCTTTCGTCCGGGCTTCTCTACCGCCGCAGAGGTTTCGGCCATGTCGGGTCGCGGCGTCGGACTCGACGTGGTGGAGCACGCGTTGGAGCGCGCGGGCGGCGAGTTGCGCGTGCGCTCGGCGCGGGGCGCGGGTACGACCTTCGAGTTGCGCGTGCCGCTCACGCTCGCGCTCGTCGCGGTCTTCGTCGTGCGCGCGCGCGGCTACGCTTATGCGTTTGATGCGAGCCACATCGTCGCCACGGCTTATCTCGAACCGTCGGAGATTGAAGGCGTTGAGACGGGGCGCGGCAGCGTGCTCTGGGAGGGCGAGCGGCTGCCGTTCGTCTCCCTGCGGTCGCTGCTCGGAGAGGCTTGGACCCCGGAGGAAGGGGCGGGCGAACGCTTGCCCGTCGTCGTCGTGCGGCGGGAGCGAGACGGCTCGTGGCAGAGCGCGTCCGCGCCGGAGAGTTTCGTCATTGCGGTTGATCGCATCGAAGGTGAGCGCGAACCGCTGGTGCGCAGCCTCGGACGCCATGCGACGCGCTGGCGCGGCGTCAGCGGCGCGTTCACAGAGCGCGACGGCACGGTCGCCCTGCTGCTCGATCTGCCGAGGCTGTTGGAAAAATAGAGCGCGCGGCAAACGGGCGAGCGACAATCAGGAAGCACGCGTGCGTCCCGCGAGCGAGGCGATGGCGGCGACGGTAAAGAGCGCGACGCCGACGAAGACCTGCGGCTGCTGCATCAGCCAGAGAGCCGCGCCGAAGAGGCTCGCGCAGATCAGATTCGCCACGACGCAAAGCGCACGCACCAACCCATCTCCGGCAGCGTGCCTGAGCGCGACCAGATTTAGAAAGCCCGCGAACATGAGCGCGAAACCCGCGCCCGCAAACCACAGCGCGCCGAGCGTGAAGGCGTCGTAGTCGTGAAAAGTGAACAGGAGGTGCAGCACGCCGAGCGCGATGATGAGATAGGTGCAGGCGGTGTGGATCGTTCTGAGCATAATTCTCAAAAGCGGGAGGCGGGATACAGAAGTCAGGGTCAGAATAGAAACCAGTTGTTCTTATTCTGACTCTTGAATTCTGTATCCTGACTCCTGCCTTCTCTTTCCGTCCTTCATGCGAGCGTGGGTCGTCGCTTGTGCCAGTCGGTCGTTTGCTGGTACTTGTCGGCCAGTTCGAGGAGCGTGGGTTCGCTCCAGGCCGCGCCGATGAATTGGATGCCGGTCGGGAGGTTGGCTTGGCCGAAACCGTTCGGGATGCTGATAGCGGGAACGCCGACGAGATTGCTCGCGCCGATGGGCGAAGACGCGGCGATGCCCGGATAGGCTTGATCGAAAGTTTTGTTGACGGGATAGGAGACGGTGGCGCGCGAGGGCGCGACGAGCACGTCGTACTTGAGAAACAACTCGCGCCACGCGCGTCGCATCGGCACGCGCAGGCGCATCGCGTGGAGATAATCGACGGCGGTGACGAGCGACGCGGAGTAGCCGCCGATGCGTCCTTCGGGCGAAGCGAGTTCGCGCACGCGCCCCGACTCGATCAGGTCGCGGAAGGCGGCTGCGCCCTCGGCGTCAACAATCGCCCCGACCGCCGCGCTGTAAGGAAAGTCGGGCAACTTCACATCCATCTCGACGTGCACGCGGCGGTCTGCGCGCTTCAAGGCCGCGAGCGAGGCGAGGAAATTTTCGCGCACCTCTTTCTGCGCCTTCTCGTATGAATCCTTCATCACGGCAAGGCGCAGAATTTTATGCCGGTCGTTCACGGCGGCAGCGGCGTTTAAAGAGTTACGAGAGCGCGGACGCTCCAACGAAGACGCATCGAGCGGGTCGCGCCCGGCGATGGCGTTGAGCACTATCCGGGCGTCGGCGGCGGTGCGACACATGGGTCCGAGTTTATCGAGCGTCCAGCACAAGGCCATCGCGCCGTGACGCGAAACCATGCCGTAGGTCGGCCTCAAGCCCGTGACGCCGCAGAAGGAGGCGGGAGTGATGATTGAGCCGGAAGTCTCCGAGCCGATGGCGAAGGGGACGAGTCCGGCGGCGACTGCCGCGCCGGGTCCCGAAGAGGAACCGCCGCTCCAATAATCCGTGTTCCAGGGCGTGCGACACGCGCCCGTCAAACTCGCGTCCGCCTGGTTGTAGCCCATGCCGCCCGCGAGTTCGATCATCGCGAGTTTGGCGACGAGGATCGCGCCCGCGTCGCGTAGTTTGCGTATGACGGTCGCGTCGTAGTCGAAGCGTTGATCTTTGTAAGGCGTCGCGCCCCACGTGGTCGGGGCTTCGCGCGTGGCGAGCAGGTCTTTCGCGCCGTAGGGGATGCCGTGCAGCAGCCCTCTGTAGCGACCCGCGCGAATCTCGCTCTCCGCTTGCCGGGCTTCGTTGAGCGCGCTCCGGCGCATGATGGTCGCCACCGCGCCGAGCCGCGCGCCGAACTGTTCGAGGCGCGCGAGGTAGCCTTCCGTCAACTCGACGGGCGAGAGTTTGCGCGCACGCAACCGCGCGGCCAGTTCGACGACTGAAGAGAAGAAGGTGTCTTCGGTAAGCATAAGAATCTTTGAGCAGGGAAAAGGTGAAAGGGTACAGGGTACAGGGAAGAAGCCGCGCTGTCAGTTTGCGGGATCGCGCAAACTGATCTTTGAGTTCCGAGCTTTGTCTTTCCCCTTCTCCCTTACCCCTCCACCTTTCCCCTCACGTCTTTAAGCGGTGAAGGTGAAATCCGGTTCGTCTGCGTTCTTGAGTTTGAAGGCGCGCAGGCGTTCCGCCGTGCGGACGTTGCCTTCGATGTCGCGCTTCATGCGCACGAGTTCGTCCGCCGACAGTTTTTCGCCGAAGCGCAGGCGACCGATCTCCGCGTAAGCCTCTGCGACGGGCGACGGCGCATTTTGCGGCGCGGCTGAAGCGGTGGCCGGGGTCGGCTGCGGGTTCGGCGGCGCGGGAGGTTCTTTGGCCGCGCCGGGCGGCGTCTGCGCGCTCGTCGTCGTCGCAGTCAACGGCGCAAACAGCACGCCCGCCGCGATTGATTTGGCGAACTGGCGACGCGTAGTTTGCGCGTGGACGCTCGCGTTCGCGTCGTGCTCTCGATTTTTCATGTCAAACTTTTTTCGCAGGGGTGAAAGTGTGAAATCTTCTCGCACGGAAAAGCTACAACACGGGAGCAACGGACTGCAAACTTTTCGCGCGCCGGAGCACGCCACACGCGACAGTCGCCGCGCGGCACAGGCCGACGGCGCGAGTTGCCGCGACGAGTATGGCTCGTGCGCGGGTTTGCGTATGATACGAAAGGCTTAACGCTTTATTGACCGCGCAGCGACGGGAGAGACTTATTCGTGAAGATCAACGTCAGGGAGAACCCAACCCTCTCGCTCGCCGACTATGAAGCGATCCCGATCTCCTTCCGCGTGGAGCGCGTGTTGCGGATGGAGCGTCCTCCCGAAAATGCCCCCGGCTTTATCTTCTCCGAAGAGCCGCTCGATGCGCCTTACGTCAAAGATTACGATTGGCCGGACAGCCGCCCTACCGTCTGGGCGAAGCATTGGGACATCTCGAAGTGGGGCATCTTCTCCGCCGAGGAAGGGGGAAGGCTCGTCGGCGGCGCGGTGGTCGCGTGGGACACGCCGGAAATTTTGCAGTTGCAGGGCAGACGCGACATCTGCGCGCTCTGGGACATCAGAGTTTTGCCTTCACACCGTGGCCGTGGCGTCGGGACGGCATTGTTCAAAGCGGCTGCGAACTGGGCGCGGTCGCGCGGCGCGGTCGCCTTGAGGATCGAGACGCAGACGATCAACGTCGCGGCCTGTCGCTTCTACGCTGCGCAAGGCTGCACGCTCGCTGTCGTAGACCTGCACGCTTATCCCGAACTCCCTCACGAGACACAGTTGATCTGGCACTTAAAACTATGATGCCCGCGCTGGCCGCGCCTTTCGTCACGGGCGCGTGTGACGATCAGGGTTTTTCGTAGCCGAGGACGCGGGCGGTGAGACGTGCCGGGCGCGGGTCTTGCCGGAAGGTGACCCAGCCTTCGCGCGTGGCGCGACGCGGGAGGAAGGCGATGGTGAGTTCGCCGCGCTCGATAGGCTGCGCGCCTTCCGGGCTGGCGGGGTTCTCCAGAGAGACTTCGATGGTGATGCCTTCCGCGGTTTCGTCGCCGTGATTCGTCACCGAGACGGGGACGATGAAGTTGTGCGCGCGCTGTTCAGGCGCGCCGAGCCGCGCTTCGATGCTCGGCGGACTGCTGCCCATCGTCGCGCCTTCGTAGACGAGATACGAGAGCGCGAACAGCACCAGCACGAGGCCGACGGCGAAGACGCTCCACTCAACCCAGTTTTTCTCCGGTTTGCTCATTGCAGTAAAAGTCTTCCGGCGGACGCGCCGAGCGTCGCGGCTACGCCGAGCACGACGATTTGCGCCAGCGCGGTGTAGAGCGAAACGCCGTCGAAGCGTCCGAAGAACCACAGGATCAGCGCGGACGCAAAGAGCGCGACGGCGTAAGTGATGACGCTGCCGACGACGACCGCGCTCAAACCGCCCCCGCGCACGAACCTTTGCGAACCCCGGAATTCGCTGTAGTGAAGGATGAGCGAGCCGAGCAGAAGCGAGACTAACCCCAGCGCGACGAGACGCGGCCACGAACTCTCGATGGCGATCAGGACGATCTCTTCGGTCGGTGCGACGTTCGAGGCAAAGAGCGTCGCGCCGCAGAGCGCGAGCAACATCTGGCCGCCGAAGTGCGGTTCGCCTTCCCTGCGCCGGGTCGCGCTCCGCGCGCCGCCGTTGCGCCCTCGATCTTTTGGCTTCGCCTGCCCGCTGGCGCGCGTCGGTCTTTCCTGCGCGTCGTCCATGCCTCCTTCCGCGTCGCCCCCGCCTCCGAGTTGCGCCGTGCCGACCGAGACGCCGATGGCGACCGTCATCGCTTCAATCACGATCTGTCCCATGATCTCGTTGGCGGGCATCTCAAGCGTGATGCGCCCCAAGATAAACAGAGCCGACGCCGACATGATGAAACCGATCCCTAACTCTTCGACCGAATCAATCGCCACTTCCCACATGCTCGCATCGTGGCGCAAGCCCGCATAACGGTTGTAGCCGAGCAGCAGCACGAACGTCGCCAGCACGTAGGCCGCCAGCCGCCACGGGTGCGAATTGAAGCCCGCCCACCAGACCTCCATCGTGTAGAGCAGCGGCAGGCTGAACATCAACCCGCCCGCCACGCCGCGCCCGTACTCCTGAAAAGACTCCGCGACGCTCCGGCACGTTCTGTTTTTTGTGGACTTGCGACCAGACATGAGAAAGCAGTGACGTGTGACAAGCGACGTGTGACAAGTGGCGAACGGGGGAGCGTTGTCGGAGCAAAGGCGAAGCGGCGCGGCGAGGTGGCGACGCGAGAGCGAGGGGCGATAAGTTTTCCGGCGAGGGTTTAGGAGGCCGTCACGGTGCGCTCTTCGTCGTCGTCCTCGTTGTCCTCGTCGGGCGAGTTGTCTTCCGCTTCGTCCGTGGACTCGTCTTCGTGCGCCACGTCGGTTTGCGGATGCTCTTGATCGAGGTCGCGCTTGATGGCATCGAGGATGCCGTTGATAAACTGCGTGGCTTCGTAGGTGGAGAAGCGGCGGGCGATCTCCAGAGCTTCGTTGATGGCGACGGTGCGCGGCGTCGGCTCGTGCAGGAACTCGTAGACGGCCAGCCGCAGCACGTTGCGGTCAACGACCGCCATGCGTTCGATGCGCCAGTGTTCGGCGCGCGAGCGGATGCGCTCGTCGAGTTCGGGAACGCGCGAGAGTGCGCCGAGCGCGAGCCGCGTGGCGAATTCACGCGCCGGGTCGTCCAACTCCGTCTCGCCCAACTCCGCCCAGTAATAACGCACAAGCTGATCGGCGCGCAGTTCGTCCTTCCGCGCCGCACTCATAACATCAGCCGCAAAGAGCATTTGCAAGGCACACTCGCGCGCCTTACGTCTCGAACCCATGAATTACACCCCAGAGTGACAAGTGACGAGTGACAAGTGACGAGTTGAAGCAAGTTTTATCTTGTCACTCGTCACGTGCCACTCGTCACTTGTTAAACGCTTCCTTGTAAAGATTGACCAACTCGACAGCCGCCATGGCGGCCTCAAAACCTTTGTTACC
>DASWNS010000230.1:0-3119 GCA_036399115.1 Pyrinomonadaceae bacterium
GTCGAAGAGTTTCGGGTCGAGCAGGTGCGAGGGGATGGCGTTGCCGAGCGCGGTCAGCATCGAACTGCGCACGTTCGGAATCTCGCGTTCCAACTCGGTGACGAGACGATTGATGCGCGCACGCTTCAAGTTCGACTGCGAGCCGCAGAGGTCGCAGGGGATGATCGGGAATCCTTTGAGCGCGGCATACTCCGCGATCTCCGTCTCGCGGCAGTAGGCGAGCGGGCGGATAACCGTGTTCAGCCCGTCGTTCGAACGCAGGATGGGCGGCATCGCTTTGAGTTGGCCGACGAAGAAGAAGTTGAGGAGAAAGGTCGTGATGATGTCGTCGGCATGGTGGCCGAGCGCGATCTTGGTGCAGCCTTCCTCCTGCGCGATGGAATAGATGATGCCGCGCCGTAGACGCGAGCAGACCGAGCAGTAAGTTTTGCCTTCGGGCACGAGCCGCTTGACGATGGAATAGGTGTCGCGTTCGACGATGCGAAACGGCACGCCGCGCGACGCGAGATAAGCGGGCAGAACGTCTGCCGGAAAGTTCGGCTGCTTTTGATCGAGATTGACGGCGAGCAGATCGAAATGGACGGGCGCACGCTCGCGCACGTCGAGCAGCAGGTCGAGCAGCGTGTAGCTGTCTTTGCCGCCGGAGAGGCAGACCATCACGCGGTCGCCGTCCGAGATCATCCCGAAGTCCTTGATCGCTTCGCCCATCTGCCGGAGCAGTTTCGTCTTGATTTTGCTTTCGATAAACATCTTCGTTCGCGTTCTAACTTAACGTGCGGGCACGCCGCGCAAAGGGTGGCGCATCGCGTGCGATGTGCGCGCGGCTATCCCTGCAAGTTTTATTCGATCAGGCGCGCGGATGCAACCGGGGCGGAGACGGGCGGCGCAACGGCATCGCAATAAACTTTCAACGCGGCTGCAACCCCGCCCCGCCAGCCTTCGCCTATAGTCTCTCCCAACGAACATTCCTTCAATGGAATAAAAAATCGAAAGCGTCGGCTTGGGGGAGTCTGACGCTTTCGTTCTCCTTCGAATGGTTAGAGCTAGGGAAGGGCGCGCAGAACTTCGAACGGCTGCGAGTCTCAGACGGTAACAACAGAGTCAACGCAAAAGAAAAGGGCAAACCCTAACGCCGGGTTTGCCCTTTTACTTTCGCCTTCTTACTTTCGCCTTCTTACTTTTGGTAGCGCGCCTCAAGCCGTCTCGCCCAGATGTTCGCGTAAGAAGCGCAGGGTGCGTTGCCACGTGTCGGCTGCCGCCGCAGGGTTGAAGACTTCCGGGCGTTCGTCGTTGAAGAAGGCGTGGTCGGCGTCCTCGTAGATGTGTATCTCCGCCGACTTGCCGAGCGATTGCAGGGTCGCCTGAAGTTGGCGCGCGCCTTCGGGGGTGGCGAAGTCGTCGCGCTCGCCGTAGAAGCCGAGCAGGGGCGCGTGCATGTTTTCGAGGTCGAATTTGATCTTCGGGTGACCGCCGTAGAAGACGACGCACGCCCCGACCCGTTCGTTCTTCGTGGCGGCGTAGAGCGAAAGCGCGCCGCCCATGCAGAAACCGACCGTGCCCACAGTCTCTCCGGCCACGCGTTCGTGCGCGAGCAGGTAGTCTATCGCGCCGCGCAAATCTTTCTCCGTCTGTTCGATGTTGAGCGCCATCATCAGCTTGCCCGCTTCGTCGGGCGAGGTGGTGGAGCGCCCGTGATAGAGATCGGGCGCGAGCGCGACGAAGCCTTCGGCGGCAAAGCGTTCGGCCACGCGCTTGATGTGCGGCACAAGCCCCCACCATTCCTGTATGACGACGATCCCGGCTCCCTTGCCGCCCCCTTCGGGCAAGGCCAGATACCCCTGAGTCGTGCCGCCGTTGCTTGTAAATTCCACCATCTCGTTCGACATGAATCTACTCCTGTCTGAAAACTCGACGTTGATCTTTGGCGTGTGTTGAGTGCCGTTCAAGTCTAATCCAAAAGGCGCGAATCGGGAATCGTCAATCGTCAGCGGATAAAACCCGGACTCAACTCTCGACAGCGGGCGAGTCACCCTCCGAGGCTTTATCTCGTCACTTGTCGCTTGTCACTTGTCACGCGCCCCGTTATCATCACGGGCAAGTCGTGTCGCAGAAGTTTTTGAGGCCGCTACGGTCGAGGGTCCGAGAAGCATCCGGCGCGAAAGAGCTTACTACCTGTTTTCCATTTCCATCAGCCATCAGAGCGCATTAACCCTAAAGATAGCGGAGGGAGACAAGATGTTTAGACCGGGAAGAAATAAAGACCAACCGGGCGGCGATCACGCCAACGAGCAGTCGCAGCAACACCAGCAGCAGCAGCAGCAGCAATCCCAACCGACGACTTCCGGCTACGGCGCGAGCAACGCCGCTAACGCAGACACGACGCTGCCAGGGAGTCGTTCAACCTCGGATCAGCCCTCTTCAACCGGAGCACGTAACATGAGCGAAACCAACCCGACCACGTCGCGCGCCGTCAGCGAAAGCGAATCGTTGGCGCGCGACATTAAAGAAGGCACACTCAGCGGATTCGTGGGCAACGGCACGACCCTCACGGGCGAAGCCAACTTCAAAGGCATGCTTCGTGTTGACGGCCATCTCTCAGGCCGCGTCAGTTCGCAGGACGGCACGCTCATCGTCTCGACGGGCGGGCAGGTGGATGCCGACGTGGAAGTCTCCGTCGCGCAGATTTACGGCACGGTCGTGGGCAATGTCACCGCCACCAAGCGCATCGAACTAGGCCGCGTGGCGAAAGTGACGGGCGACATTCAGACGCCCGCGCTCGTCATCGAAAACGGCGCGGTCTTTGAAGGCAGTTGCCGCATGCAACACATCAAAGACGCACAGGCCAAGGAAGAAGGGCGTCCCACCTCGGCTGCCACTTCCGCTTCGACCACGGGCGGAGCGAGTTCGACGGCGGCCAAGCCCGACGGCTCCAAGTCGTCCGACGGCGCATCAACCACCGCCTCCACCGGCGCGGGCACTCCGGCCACCGGCGCAACGCGCCCGTCGCCCGCGACCACTTAAAAAAAGCCGACCCGAACGACAGACGCGAGAAAAGGCAAAAGTGAAGCTCGAAAGCCGCCACGCTTTCACTTCACTTTTGCCTTCTCCTTTTTACCTCG
>DASWNS010000231.1:0-23009 GCA_036399115.1 Pyrinomonadaceae bacterium
GGGCACTGCGCTGAAGCGCGAACCGGCGTAGGCGACGAGGCCGATGGCGACGCTCGTGGCGACGAAGAGACTGAGGGCGATGTAGAAGACGGTCATGCTGCGTTGGAGGATGCGCGCGCGGCTCGTCAATTTGTCGAGCAGGGTAAAGATCACGTCGCGGCGTTCTTCGATGAGCGCGAGTTCGCAGCTTTCGACGGCCAGTTCCTCGAAGCGGTCGGAGAGCGCGCGGACGCGATCCACGACGCGACCGAGCCGCGTGGAAGTGGACAGGATGAGCGCGCCGCACGCCGAGATCAAAACGGCGGGCGTGATCATGGCCGTCAGGACGGCGAGCGCGGAAGAGAGCGGTTCCATGTCGGTTGTTGCTTGAAGCGAACTCCGTTATTTATAACGCCCGCCCCGTGTGTGAGCAACCGGCGGCGGGCGCGCGGGAAAATTTTTGCGCGCGGCGGGGAAAGAGTTGAACGCGTGCGCGGGAAGTTGTGCTATGCTCCGCCGCAAATCGTAACTCGAAAATTTCAGCAGGCCGGAAGGAATCTTATGGCAAGACCTCGCGCGCGGGGTCGCACCTCTTCACATCAGAACAAGGAGCAAAGTGATGGCTGAACAAGCGAACGGTGGAAACGGTGAAGACCGGGATGAACTGACGAGCGGCATCGAGATCGGCGGCGGCGACGACACGGCGACGGGTGGCGGCGGGGGCGGCAACTCGACCGACGCCGAAAGCGACCGCGTGCCCGTCGCGGATAACGGTCGGCTGGACGCCGCCGAGAGGCGCGACGCCGCAGACGAAGGCGGCGAAGGCGGCGTTGACGACAGCAGCAGCACCGAAGGACACGGCGGGACGGCCATCGGGCGCGCGACCGGAGTGACGCGCGGCGGCAGAGGCGGCGCGTCGAAGAGCGGGAGCGCAGGGGGCGGCGCGAGTGGCGGTGGCGGTGGTGGCGCGAGTGGTGGCGCGGGCGGTGGCGGCGGCACAAGCGGCAAGGCCAAGCAGGGCGGCGCGAAAGGCGCGGGCGGGTCGAGTGCTTCGCGCGCGGGCGGTGGAAACCGTGTCGATGCGGCGGAGAAGGGCGGCACGGCGGGTCGCAAGAACAAAGGCGGCGGCACGCAGGGCGGACAGAGCGGCAGCGGTTCGGCGCAAAAGGGCGCGTCCAAGAAGGGCGGCGCGGGCGGCGCAACGGGTGGAGGTGGCGGTGCGGGCAAAGGCCAGCACGGCGGAGGCGGCGCGAAGAAAGGCGGCACCGGCGCGGCGCGCACGGGCGGCGCGAAGACCGGCACGGGCGGCGGCACGAAGGGCGGTGGCGGCGTCGGCGCGCTCAAGCGCGGCGCAGGCGCGGCGCGTACCGGAGGCGCAACGACGGAGACGCGCGGCGGCGCACCGGGTGGCGGCGTGGCGGCGGGCGCAGGCAAGAGCGGCGCGGCGCGTGCGACGGGCACGGGCGGCGGCAAAGGCGGCGGACTCGAACAGACGGGCGCAGCCGGAAAGAGTGGTCCGAAGCGCGAAACGGGCGGCAAGAAGAACGCTCTGCCATCGAGGGCGGGAGGCAAAGGCAGCCCGAAAGGCGGCGCGAAGTCGGGCGGCACGGGCGGCGTCGCACGCGGCGCAGGGAAGAATCGCGGCGCGTCGGGCGCGGCTGGCGGGCGCGGCGCGCCGGGCGGCGGTGCAGGCGGCGCGGGCGGCGACGCGAAGAAAGGGAACAAGGGCGGCAAGGGCGGCGGCTCAGGCCAGAACGCCGGAGCGCCACCGAAAAAAGGAAAAGGCAAAAGTAGAAGCTGATCAAAGTCTGATCACGACCGTCGCCGAAACGACGGGCAGAGTCGCGGCGCGCGTCACGAACGTCATCGGCAGTCTGACGGGCGCGCTTAGAAAAGGGCGCAAAGGTTAGCGCGCGAGGTTAGCCTGCAAAGTTAGCCCGCAAGGTCAGTTTGTGCCGCGACGAGAACAAGCAGGGAGGTCGCCTTTCGTGTCGCACGGATACGAAAGGCGACCTCTTCGCGCAAAAGGAGCGACCGTCCGTAGCGTTACTCATGCGTTTCTGGCTCTCCAAAAATAGCGAGGTTCCGATCCGCGAACAGTTGACGACGCAGATCATGCTCGGCGTCATCAGCAACGATCTCAAGCCCGGCCAACGCCTGCCGAGCACGCGCGAACTTGCGCGCCGTTTTCAGATTCACGCCAACACGGTCAGCGCGGCCTACGGTGAACTCGAACGTCGCGGCTGGCTCGAATCGCGTAAGGGAAGCGGCGTCTACGTCCGCGAGTTCTCGAAAGACCGCACGCTCGACCCCGGATTCGAACTCGACCAACTCATCTCCGCTTTCCTCCAACAAGCGCGCGACGGCGGCTACTCGCTCGGCGACGTGCAGACGCGCATCAAACGCTGGCTCGAATTCCAACCGCCAGACCATCTCCTCGTCATCGAACCGGACGCGGAACTGCGCGCCATTCTCGTCGCAGAGATCGAAGCCGCAACCGCGTTTCGCGTGCTCGGCATGAGTCTGGAAGAATGCGCGGCGCACGGCCTGCCTACGGGCGCGGCGGCGGTCGCGCTCTACGGGCAGGCGGAGCGTGCGCGCGAGGTGCTGCCCGCCGACACGAACCGCCTCATCGTGCTCCATTCGAGAAGCGTGCCGGAGTCTTTGACGGGCGCGGTGCGTCCCGAAGCAGACGCGCTCATCGCGGTCGTCTCGCGCTGGCCTGAATTTTTGCGTTGGGCGCGCACGGTGCTCGTTGCCGCAGGCATCGACCCGACCGCCCTGAACTTCCGCGACGCCCGGCAGCCCGGCTGGCAACGCGGCTTAACGTCGAGCGCGTTCGTCATCACCGACGCCCTCACCGCGCGCCGCCTGCCCCCGAACTGCACCCCGCGCGTCTTCCACATGATCGCCGACTCGTCGCTCGACGAACTGCGCCGCTTCGTCCGAGACTTCCTCACGCGCTGAGCACCGGCGCGGTTTTCGTCGCCGCGAATCGCCGCCGTCGAAACGGAGGCCGGACGGTTTTGCCGGGCGATAGATATTGACAGGTGCAAACGACAGTCGGATACTGCTCCGCACCGAGCCGGGGTTTCTAATCCGCGCGCCGAATTTCAACCCTCACAGGCGCACGCAAAACGACACGCAGGGAACACAGACGCGCCCGACCGCCCGCGAGCGATGCCGCCCACGGGAGAGACTTTTTCGTCGTTCCCGTTTGAGTGTTCTGTCGGCAGGTCGTCCAGACTTTGGAGTGATCACAGAGACAAAGGAGAGATTAAAGATGAAACGGAGTTCAACGCCCACTTTCGCGTTTTTAATCATCGTCGTTTTCAGCTTTCAAACAGCGTCGGCTCAATTCCCCAGGATTCCGAAGATTCCGAAACCCGACAAACCGAAATCGCAACCCGCCGCTCCCGCCGCGCAACCCGCACAGCCCGCGCAGCCGGAGAGTCGAAACGAGGCGACACCCGCGCCTTCGTCAACCTCGTCCGGCGGTCAAGACCAGCCCACCATCGCCAAAGACTCCGTGCAACTGAGAGCCTTCACCTACAACTCCTACAAGGGCAAATACAACACCTGGAGTTGGGTGCCGCTCATCTCCTACCGCCTCAACGGCCCCATCCCGAGCGGCGGCCAACTGTACGTCGAATACACCGTGCCGGGGGCGCAGCCCGTCAGGTTCGATTGCCGCACCGAGGAGACGCCTGCCGACCGCTGGTGGAAGACTGAGTGCGGTGGCCGCGAGGGCGTCCCCGAAGAGAAGGCCACGACCTATACCGGCGCCTTCAGCTTCGCCATCAAGATGCGCAACGAACTGGCCGGTGCCGACACGACGGTCTTCAACGGCAAGGCGAAGATCGGCAAGGTGCACTCCAACGAGATCAAGACCGGCGAGTTCGCCAACCACTTCGTCTACTACGTTGACCACGACTGGAACCTGCCCGTCGGCTATGTCTACTACATGCCCGACGACCTGAAGGGCTGGGACAGACCGATCCTCAACGTTGCCTTCTGGGTGCGCGGCGAGGCCGTGCGCCTCGACCCGCACCTCTTCTATCAGGGTAAGGAGGTGGGGCGGATCATGTACGAGGGCGAACAGGTCGGTAAGGCCAGTTGCGAGTCGGACGTTGAGAACAACACGACGCATTTCGTGGACGAGAAGGACGCGCCGCAGAAGGCGAAGTGGGCGCGCGTCCGCTGCACCTTCAACAACGTGCGCGGCTGGGACAGGTCGGGCGAGCGGTGGGGCTTCGGGCCTCCACACCTGTTGGACAAGAACCCCGGTGAGTACGAGTTGAAAGTGCTCTGGAACAACAAGCTGGCGCGCTCGGTCAAGTTCAACGTCCCGGCGGGCGGCAAACTCGACACCAGCCTCGCCGCCAGCAATAAGCTCGGCACCGACCGCCTCATCGTCCCCGTCACGATCATCGGAGATCAGGACGGCGCGTGGGATAAGGCGGCGTGGAAGACCGACGCCTTCTACGGCAACCCGCTCACGGGCTTCGCGGCTGTCCCGTAAGCCGGAAGGCGGGGGCTTGCTGTGTCAACTGGAAGCCCCCGCCCGTCTTGCCTGAGAAGTTTCCCGTCTCTTCCGCTTCTCGCCTCTTCGATGTGACACTTCGC
Organism: Pyrinomonadaceae bacterium; assembly: GCA_036399115.1. Taxonomy (GTDB): domain Bacteria; phylum Acidobacteriota; class Blastocatellia; order Pyrinomonadales; family Pyrinomonadaceae; genus JAIVJZ01. The sequence goes on from DASWNS010000231.1 coordinate 4,606, forward strand.
AAAGCCGCACAAAGCTCTAGCCGCCTCTCCGTCGCTTGTTCTATATTTCGTGTGGCTCGCAGGCGCGAGAAACGCGCATCGAATGTTTTCATAGGTCGTGCGTGAAAGGAGTTGTCAAACTGTGGTGAGGCGAATGTTGGTCGGAATTCTCACGCTCGCGCTGCGCGTCTTCTTCCGGCGCATCGAGGTGAAGGGCTTGAAGCACGTCGCGCGCGAAGGCGCGACCATCTTCGTGCTCAATCATCCGAACGCGCTCGTCGATCCGGCCTTCCTCCTGTGCTACGCGCCGCGCCGCGTCTCTTTCCTCGCCAAAGCTCCCATCTTCAAAATGCCCATCATCGGCTGGCTCGCACGCGCGCTCGAAGCCATCCCCGTCTATCGTCGTCAGGACGAAGGCGCGGACGTGTCGCGCAATCAGGAGACTTTCACGCGCGCACGCAACCTGCTCAAGCGCGGCGGCACGCTCGCCATCTGTCCCGAAGGCGTCTCGCACAGCGACACGAAACTGCGCCCCCTGAAAACGGGTGCGGCGCGCATCGCGCTCGGCGTCGTCGCCGAAGATGCGAAACTCGAACTCAAGATCATCCCCGCAGGTCTGTACTACACGGCAAAGACGGCCTTTCGCAGCGCGGCACTGCTCCGCTTCGGCGAACCCATCCGCGTCGAACGCGCCGCTCCCGATGCCAACGGCGAACCGCCCGCCGAAGCCGTCCGCGCGCTCTCCGCACGCATCGAACGCGCCCTGCATGAAGTGACCTTAAACGCTGAACACGAACAGGCGCTCGCCATCATCAAACGCGCCGAACGCATCTTCTCGGCAGCCGCAGGCGCGGACGAAGACGGCGACTTGCGTACGGACGCGCCAAGTCTCGAACGTGAAGTAGAACTACAACGCCGTTTCCTCGCGGGCTACACCTTCCACTTCGAGCGTTCGCCCGAACGGCTCGCCGCGCTCGAAGCGCGCATCCATCGTTACGAAGAACAACTCCGACAGGCCGGGGTTGACCTCGAAGACCTGTCCGCGCCCGCCGCCTCGCCCCGTCAAATTGCGCGCTATTTCATCACGCGCGTCGTGCCCGTGCTCTACTGGTTTCCGCTCGCGCTCTTCGGCATCCTCGTGCACTACCCGGCCTACAAACTCGCGGGAGCCTTGGCCGTCGCCGTCGCGCGCCGCAGCGACGATGTCGTCTCCACGATCAAGTTGATCGCCGCGATGCTCCTGTTCCCTTTGACGTGGGGCGCGCTGGCCGCACTCTTCTTCTACCCGCTCGGCTGGCCGGGCATCCTGCTCGGACTCTTTCTCGCCCCCGTCTCCGCCGTCGTCGCGCTGCTCTTTTTCGAGCGGCTCGACGGCTTCGTCGGCGGCGCGCGTGCCATCCGTTTTTACCTGACGCGTCGCTGGTTCTTCAAAGAACTGCTGGTCGAGCGTAAGCGTCTGCGCGAAGAGATGATCGCGCTCGGCGAAGAGGCCGCCGCCGCCGGAAGCCACGCTGTGGTGATGCCAGCCGCCCCGACAAGTAATACAATCTGAGCGAACGACGAAACTGATCCGGCGTAGAGAGACGGGCGTAGTGTCGCCATGCCCTCCTTCTCGACGCACTTATTCCCGAACTCCGGCGCGGAGCTTTTATGCCTGAAGACGAACATTCGCAAGCGGCGGACGAACGCCCTGATCATAACGGCGGCGCAGCCGACTCGAACGGGCACGTCATCGCGCGCCTCGAACAACTCGAACGCGCCTTCGGCGAACAGTCCAAGCGTCTGCGCGCGATTGAGAGGCGGCTCGGCCTCGTCAAATACGAGCCGAAGTCGCGCCCCTTCGCACAGGGCGCTTCGACGACTTCAAGCGAGACGCCCGCAGCCGACGCACCGGAGAGCACGCAAACGCGCGAAAACTTCCGCGCGAACCCGTACGAAGAGCAGGCGTCTGCGCCGCACGCAGACGTTCCTCCTTTCAACGCGCCGCCGCCGACGGGCGGGACGCGACCGGAAGCGGACGCCGCAGAGGTTAAGACGGGCGCGACGCAGGCATCACAGGGCAGCCTGCCCGCGCGCCGCGATCTGGAACAACTCATCGGCGGAGGTCTGTTCAAGTGGCTCGGCATCATCGCCGTCACGCTGACGGTCGGGTTTTTCCTCAAGGTCGCGTTCGATAGTCAATTGATCGGAGCGCGTGGCCGTGTCCTGATCGGCGGCGCGGCGGGCTGCGGCATCCTCGCCTTCGCCGAACGCCTGCGCGCACGCGGCTACAAAAGCTACGCACACGTGCTCTCCGGCGGTGGCATCCTGATTCTCTATCTCACCGTCTATGCCGCGCGCGTCTTCTACGATCTGATCGGCGTCGTCCCCGCGTTCCTGTTGATGATCGCCGTGACGACCGCCGCCGTGCTGCTCGCCGCGCGTTACGACGCTTACGCCATCGCCGTGCTCGGCCTCATCGGCGGCTTCATGACGCCCGTGCTGCTTTCGACCGGCGTGGACAATCAACTCGGACTCTTCAGCTACATCGCGCTCCTGAATTCCGGCGTGCTCGCCCTCGCTTACTTCAAACGCTGGCGCAGTCTGAACCATCTCGCCTTCGTCGCCACCGTGCTCATGTTCGTGGGTTGGTCGGTCGTCTGGTATGTCGAGACGAAACTCTGGCCGACGCTCTTCTTCCTGACGCTTTTCTTCCTCATGTTCAACGCGCTCGGCGTCGTCTACAACGTCATCAAGCAGCGACCCGCGCAGTGGTTCGACATCTCGCTCATCATCTCGAACGCGACGCTCTTCTTCGCCGCGAGCTACGCGCTCCTGGAACCGACCCGTCACTCGATCCTCGGTTCCTACGCGCTCCTGTGGTCGGCCTTCTACGTCCTGCTCTTCTTTTTCACCTATCAACGACATCGCGCAGACAAGTTGCTCACGCTCTCTTACGTCGGCGTGGCCGCCACCTTCTTCACGCTCGCCGTCGCCATCCAACTCGACATGCACTGGGTGACGATTGCGTGGGCGATGGAAGGCTTGATGCTCACCTGGATCGGCCTGCGCTCCGACACGGACGCGCCCCGTTATGTCGCGCTCCCCGTCTTCGCCTGCGCCATCATGCACTGGTTCTCCACGGACATGTTGGAGTTTGCCTATCGCGCGAACGAGACGTTTGTGCCGCTCCTCAATCGTCGCGCCGTCTCCTGCGCCGCGCTCGTCGCCGCGCTGGCCGGGGCGTTCTGGCTCTACCGCCGCGAAGGCGAAAAAGTTGAGCGCGACCAGCGAGAGATCATCAGCGCGCTCCTCGTCCTCGCCGCAAACGTGCTGCTTCTGACTCTGCTCACCGTTGACGCCAACGACTATTTCAACGCGCGCCTCGCGTCAATCAACCCGGCCAACTACAACGCCGACATTTTAGCCGTTGAAAACATGGCGACTGAACAGATGGCGTTGGAAAGAATGGCGATTGAAAACGCGCGCCAGTTTACTTTGACCGTGCTGTGGGCTTTCTACGCGCTCGCGGCTCTGGTCGTAGGGGTGCGGCGGAACCTGCTCGCGCTGCGCTACGCCGCGCTCGCGTGGCTCGTCGTGACGGGCGCGAAACTCCTCTTCGCCGATGCGGAATTCTATAACGCCGGGTGGCACCTGCCGCTCTTCAATCAAACCTTCGCCGCCTTCATCGCCTATGTCGGCGCGCTCTGGTATGCCGCGCGCCTCTACGTGCATGCGAACAAGATAGACGAGTACGAGCGGCGCACGACGCTCAACGCCATCACGGTCGTCGCGAACCTCTTCGCCATCATCGCGCTCAGCCTCGAAGCCACGGGCTACTTCGAGAAGACGGTGCAGTTCATCGGGTCTGACAGCCCGCGTCTACGCGACCTCCGGCTCGCGCAGGGACTTTCGCTCTCGCTCATCTGGACGCTCTACGGCGGCGCAATGCTGCTCTACGGCCACGCGCGCAAAAACCGCCTCCTGCGCCTCATGGCTTTAGTGCTTTTGACGGCGACGGCCTTCAAGGTCTTCTTCCTCGATCTGGCCGTGCTCGAAAAGTTTTATCGCATCGTCTCGTTCCTCGTGCTCGGCGCGATCCTGCTCGCCGTCTCGTTCCTCTATCAACAGAAACAGCGCGGCGCGGCGAAGGTCGAAGGGGAATAGCGGCAGAGGTTTTATGAGCGAGTTCTCCGAAGTTGCCGCGACGGTCGAGCGTGAAGGGTTCGCCATCGTGCCCGGCGTGATTGGAGAGGGTGAGATCGCGCGCGCCAACGCAATGCTTGAGCGTGCGGAGCACTCGGACGGCGTGCGGCGTCGCGGCGGTGTCTACGCTATCCGCAACTTGCTGGAAGCCGTGCCCGGACTTTATGAGTTGATTGAAGCGACGCCGGTTCGCGCGCTCGCGGCGCAGGTGTTGGGCGCACAGTGTTTCGTCGTCCGCAGTATACTGTTCGACAAGACGCCGGAGGCGAACTGGAAAGTGGCCTGGCATCAAGACCTCTCGATTGCGGTGCGCGAGCGGCGAAACGCGGAGGGCTTCGGCGCGTGGTCGGAGAAAGCAGGCGTGACGCACGTGCAACCGCCTGCCGAAGTTCTGGAAGGCATGCTCGCCGTCAGGCTTCACCTCGACGCGAGCGACGAAGCCAACGCGCCCTTGAGAGTGCTCCCAGGTTCACACTTACGAGGCCGCCTGAGTGCGGAGGCCATCGCGCGAATGCAGGAAGAGTCGGAGATCGTCTCGTGCCTCGTTCCGCGCGGCGGGGCGTTGCTGATGAGGCCGTTGCTCCTCCACGCTTCTTCCGCAGCGCGCGTGCCGTTTCATCGCCGCGTCGTCCATCTGGAATTCGCCGCCGGAGAGTTGCCCGCCGGGTTGGCGTGGTGGAGCGGCGCAAAGAGCCTGAGCTAGAGAGAATATTCCGATGTCAATTTCCGATTATCAATTCATCTCGCGCTGGCGCGTCGAAGGGACGTGCGAGGAGGTTTCAGACGTGTTCAGAGACGTGGAAAATCTGCGTCGCTGGTGGCCTGCGACGTATCTGGACGTGCAGGTGTTGGAAGAGGGCGACGCGCAGGGCGTGGGGAAAGTAGTCAGCCTGCACACGAAGGGGTATCTGCCTTACTCTCTGCGCTGGAAATTTCGCGTGACCGAATCGCGCTATCCCTACGGCTCGACGCTCGAAGCCATGGGCGACTTGCAGGGGCGCGGCATCTGGACCTTCAAGCAGGACGGTCTGCTCGTTGACATCACCTACGATTGGAAGGTGCGTGCGCGCAAGCCCATCGTGCGCGCCCTCTCGCTACTGCTGCGCCCCCTTCTCGCCTCCAATCATCAATACGCCATGCGGCGCGGCGAAGAGAGCCTCAAACTCGAACTCGCGCGACGGCGTGCGCGCACCCCCGAAGAGGCCGCACGCATCCCGCCGCCACCGGCGAAATAAGGGATGAGGGCGGAGGGATGAGGGATGAATAAGAAACTACTCAACTCTCTTGAGTGCTTTTCTTATTCATCCCTCATCCCTCATCCTTCATCCCTTAAGTTTTCCCGTGAGCATCAAGGCGACCATCTTGTAGTCGGCGGCGAAAGACCAGAGCGGGTGTTTGAAGGTGGCGGGGCGGTTGTGTTCGATCAGGAAGTGGCTCGCCCACGCCGCCGCGTAGCCGGTGGCAAGTGCGGCGGGCAGCCAACGCCAGCGCCCCGTGGCGACGAGGGCGACCGCTAAAGTCGTACTCGTGATCGTGCCCGCCGCGTGCAGCAGGCGCGTGCCCGTGTGGCTGTGCTCGGCCAGATAGTAAGGCCAGAAGTCTGCGAAAGATTTCAACTCCGGTTCTGTGAGCGTTTCTTCCCTCAACATTCTCTTGCACCTGTGTTTTGAGATTCTTACTTTTCCAGCCGGAAGCTCATTCCTCGCCCGTGGAAAATAGCTGTTGATATTGTTCGGGGCGCGTGGGTTCGATGCGCGTGAGTTGGAGGTTCTCTTCGACGTGCGCGCGGCGGCTCATGCCGACGAGGGCGGTGGTGATGCCGGGCGTGGAGCGCGTGAACTGGATCGCCGTGAGCGCGTCGGAGGCGAGCGAGCCGAGCGGTTCGCGTATCTCCGGCGACAGATCGCGCGCCACTTTGCCCTGCAAGATGGATGCGCTCGCCACCACCGTCACTTCGAGCGCGCGTGCCGCTTCGAGCACGGAAACCGGCGCGCCCTGAAAAGTTTGGTTCGACACGGTGAGAGCTTCCGGCATCGCGAGGTTGAACGGCAGTTGAATGAAGCGGAAATGATGCTGCTCGCCGCCGACCTCCCGCGCGAGTTCCAACATGCGTTCGAGCGAATGATAGCCCTGCGCGCCGGGCGCGACGCGAAAGCCGTTCCACGTCGCCACGCCGTAGTTCTTTATCTTGCCTTCCGCCACGCTTCGCTCCAACTGCTCGAAAGCCGCGCGCAGACGCGTCTCGAATTCGGCGCGGGAGACGGAGCCGAGTTGTGATTCGGGATTGTGTATGTAATAGACATCAATCGTGGCGAGGTTCATATTGCGCAGCGATTGATCGATCTGATGCGCGAGATATTTCGGCGTCATGCAATGGCTGCCGCCCGCGATCTCCGAGAAACTTGCGATGCCCGTTTTGATGAAGGTCGTTTCGATGTAGCGGCGCACGCCTTCCTGCCCGTTGGGCGGGTCGCCGTCGAAGGGAATGTACCCGCCCTTCGTGCAGACGACGATCTCGTCGCGCGCTACCGTGGCGGCATCGTCGCTTTCGATAAGCGCGTTTAAGGCTGCGCCGATTGATCGTTCGCTGCGCTGGAAACGATAGTTGGCCGCCGTGTCGATGACGTTTGCGCCGAGTTCGACGGCGCACGTGACGGCTTCCGTGTAACGCGCGTCGGTCGCGGCGTCTGGCTTGCCGAGATAGGTGCCGATGCCGAGCGAAGAGAGCCAGAGGTTCTGTTCGAGCCGGAAGTGGTTCGGCGTAATCGCCGCCTGCATACGCTCTCGATAGCGCGAGGTTCCCTCAATCGTGGCGTGACCTGCGATGGACATGGTTCAAACCTCCGGTTTGAAAGTGACGAGTGACAAGTGACGAGTTTAAGACAGGTGAATCGTGAATCGTAAATCGTAAATAGAGAAAGACTGTCTTCGTCTATTCACGATTCACGGCTTTCACTCATCACTCATCACTCATCACTCATTACTCATCACTTTTCTTTCTCGTCACTGTTATAGGCGGAGACTATAAGCGTTGCGGGCGCGGCGCGGCAAGAATATTTCAGGGAAGCGCGGGCGGTGTGCTAGGGTCTTAACTTCCTTAGCGGGTTCTAAAATATGAATAGAGCATTCAACGCAGAGACGCACGAAGACGCGGGCGGCGCGTCGCTCGACATCACGGACGAAGCGTTGCGCGAACTGAGTAGTCGCGCCGTCGAGTTGGTGTCAGACTACTTTCAGAGCGTCTCCGCGTCGCCAGTCTTGACCCATCAGGGCGCGAGCGTTCTCGACGCGCAATTCGACGCGCCGCTCCCCGCCGCACCGGACACGCTCGACGAACTGTTTGCCGATTGCCGTCGCATCTTCGAGGGCAGCCGCCACAGCGGGCACCCGCGCTTCTTCGGCTACGTCGCTTCGCCCGCCACGCCCGTCGGCGCGTTCGCAGACCTCATCGCCTCCGCGCTCAACCAGAACGTCCCCGCATGGCGTTCCGCTCCGTCGGCGACGCACGTTGAACAGACGGTCGTGCGTTGGCTCGCCGCGCTCGCGGGCTACAGCGCGGAGGGCGCGAGCGGGTTGCTGACGAGCGGCGGTTCGATGGCAAACCTGAACGCGCTCTACGTCGCGCATCGAAGCCAAGCCCGCGCGAAGTTTGACGGCGGAGATGATGCGGCGAAGAGAAGCGGCGGCGATGTCTCGCAAAAGGGTCTGTGGCAGACGGCGCGACCGGCGACGATCTATGTCTCCGATCAAGCGCACATGTCTATTGCGAAAGCGGCGGACATTTTAGGGTTCGGGCGCGAACAGGTGCGCGTCGTAGAGACGGACGAGAACTTTCGCATGGACGTGCGACGCCTGCGCGCGGCGGTTGAGCGCGACGCGCGCGACAACTTCGAGCCGTGCTGCGTGGTGGCGAGCGCGGGCACGGTCAACACGGGCGCGATTGACCCGCTCGCAGAGATCGCAGAGTTGGCGCGCGAACATGATCTCTGGTTTCACGTCGATGGCGCATACGGCGCGCTCGCGGCAGCAGACGGGACGAAGCGTGAGAGTCTAGCCGGACTCGCCAGAGCAGATTCCGTCGCGCTCGACCCGCACAAGTGGCTCTACACGCCCGTCGATTGCGGCTGCCTGCTCTTTCGCGATCCGGCGCGTGTGCGCGCCGCCTGGGCTGGGAGCGAGGCCGATTACATCAAAATTTTTGAAGAGACGGAACGCGAGTCGTTCGCTTTCTTCGACTACGGCATGGAGTTGTCGCGCCGCTTCCGCGCGTTGAAAATCTGGATGCTGCTGCGTTATTACGGCGCGCACAGGATCGCCGCCGCCATCGCGCACGACAATGCGCTCGCGGCCTACTTCGGCGCACGCGTCGAAGCGGCTGAGGACTTCGAACTGCTCGCGCCCGTCGAACTGAGCATCTGCTGTTTTCGTTATGTGCCGCCCGACATGCGGCGTCGGCTGGCGACTGCGGATGAAACCGTGCGCGCGGGCATCGAAGCGGAGTTGGACGAGTTGAACGAGCGCATCATGCGCGCGGTGCAGCGCGGCGGGCGGGCTTACTTGTCGAACGCCTCCCTGCGCGGCAGGTTCGCCCTGCGCGCCTGCATCATCAACTTCCGCACGACGCGACGCGACATCGAAGTCACGCTTGAGATCGTCCGCGAGGCGGCGCGCGAAGGGTGAAAATCTCTTTTGAGTTTTAGAGTTAATGAACAGGGACGGTGAAATAAACTGAGCAAGCCAGCAGAGACGGAAGCAGGAGCGACGGGCAATCTTTTTGAACGCGAACTGAGCGTGGCGATCTCGCTCGCACGCGCGGCGGGCGCGGCTGCGCTCGCACACTACGGCGGGAAGCTCCACATCGTCAACAAGAGCGAAAACGAAGACCCCGTGACTGAGGCCGACCACGCGGCCAACGACGTGATCGTGAGCGGATTGCAACGCGAATTTCCCGCCGACGGCCTGCTCTCCGAAGAGTCGCTCGACACTGTGCGCCGTCTGAATCTCGCGCGCGTCTGGATCGTCGATCCGCTCGACGGCACGCAGGGCTTCATTGACGGCAACGGCGACTTCGCAGTGCAGATCGGACTCGCGCTCGAAGGCGAGAGCGTGCTCGGCGTCGTCTATCAACCCGTGACGGGCGTGCTGCACTACGCGGCGCGCAGCGCGGGCGCGTGGGTCACGAGGCCGGAGCAGCAGACGCCGGAACGCCTGCGCGTCTCCGACGAGACGGAACCGTCGCGCATGCGTCTGGCGGCGAGTCGTAATCATCACAGCCCGCGCATGGCCGAGGTGATGCGCAGGCTCGGCCTCAGCGAAGAGATCAGGCGCGGCTCGGTCGGCATCAAGACGGGGCTGATCGCCGAGCGTCAATGCGATCTCTACGTGCACCTCTCTTCGCGCACGAAGCACTGGGACACCTGCGCCCCCGAAGCGATCCTCCGCGAAGCCGGTGGACGCCTGACAGACCTCTGGGGCGAACCGTTTCTCTACAACACGGAGGACGTGCAGAACCGCAACGGCCTCGTCGCCGCGAGCGGCGCGGCGCACCCGCTCATCATCGAACGCCTCGCCCCGCTCCTGCGCGAGTTCGGGCGCACGCGCGTCTCATAAGTTAAAACCGGAGGCGCGAAGGATTGAAGGTTGATTCCGCAGTCCCGAACACATCTCTCGATCCGAACGCCGAAATAATTTTTTGACAGTTGATCGTCCGCGCGTTAGCATCTCCGGCGCGACAACACCAACGTCGGCACGTATTGTCACACGGCGTCCTCACTCGCGCTGCGCCGCGTCAGAATTTATCGTGAACCTTCGCGCCAAACTCTTAATCGTCTTTATCGTCGGCAGCCTCGCACCCGTGCTGCTCGTCGGCGGCCTCTTCTATCGCAACAGCGTCGGCGTCGTCGAAGGAGTGCTGCGCGAAGAGGTGGAAGCGAAGACGGCGCGCATTGCCGCTCACGTCGAGGCAGCCCTGCGCCAACGCGAGTTCGACCTCGATTATCTGGCGCAGGACAGCGCGATGCGCGAATACGCCCGTAGCTCTGCTGCGCCCCGGCCTCGGGCAGGCGCAAAAAACGATGCGCGCACCGGAGCGGGAGCCACGGTCGAGTCGCCCGCGAGCCTGTCGCCGGAAGCGCAAGACGCCATCTTTGATTTCCTCTCTCGTTATCGAGATTACTATTCGGCGATCACGCTGATCAGCGCGCCGGATGAGGGACGCGCGCCGATCCGTATCGAGTCGCCCACGGGCGCAGACTTGAATCCGCGTGTGAAGACGAGTGACCTGTTGCCCGGCCAAATGCGTCTCGACGAGCGCGTCTGGACGAGCGGCGAGCGACGCTCCCTGCGCTCAAGCGTGAAGAATGCGGCGACCGGCACGCCCTGCATCGCCTACACCCTGCCGGTCTTCTCCGTGGAGAATGAACTCACGCCGCGCCTCGCACTCGTCGCCGAACTCCGACTCGACATGCTGTTGCAGGAGGCCGGGAGCGATTTAAACGCTGCTGCCGCCACATCCTCGGCTCCCGCTTTTTCCGCGCGCGTGAGCGAGGCGGGGAAATACTCGCGCCTGCTGGTGGTCTTAGACGATGCGGGAGAGATCGTCTATCACACGAACCACGCGTTCAAATACCAGCCCGTGAGCAACGCGATGCCTTACTTCGACGCAACCGCGCGGGCAATGCAATCGGGCGGCACGGGAACGAGCTTCTACACCGTGCCCGCAGACGGCGCGCGCTGGCTCGCTTCCTACAAACCTGTCGCCGGGAGCAATCTCTCCGTGGCGGTCGCCGGAAATTACACGCGCGCCGTGTCGAGCCTCAACCGCAACGCGCTCCTGGTGCTCAGTCTCTCCCTGCTCATCATGGCTGCCGCCGCGCTGCTCCTGTTCGCCGTCGCCACGCGCGCCGCGCTTCGCATCAGGCGAGTCACCGAAGCGGCTGCCGCTATCGCCACCACCGGCGACCTCAACCAGCGCATCGAAGTGCAGGCCAACGACGAGACGCACGCGCTCGCCGAAGGCTTCAACCGGATGAGCGACCGCCTGCGCGAATTCATCGCACGCGAAGCCGAGATGCGACAGTTTCAATCTTTCGTCCGCATCTCCGCGATGCTCACGCACGATCTTAAAAACTCCATCACCGGACTCTCCATGCTTGTGCTCAACATGGAACGGCAGTTTCATCGCGCGGAGTTTCGCGAAGACGCCATCTCTTCGCTCAAGCAGGCGACGGAAAAACTCGGCGGCCTCGTCGCGCGTTTGAGCGAGCCGGTGAAGTCTCTGAGCGGCGAATACAGGCGCACGCCGCAGCCCGCCGATCTCGTCCCCGTCATCCGCCGCGTGATGGCCGCCAGCGCCGAACCCTCCGCCGCCTTCTACGATATCCAGACGGAACTGCCCCCCACGCTCTTCGCTCTGATTGACGCCGACCGCATCGAGCGCGTCGTGGAAAATCTGGTCGTCAACGCGCTCGAAGCGATGGGGGGGCGGGGCGGGCGGCTCACCGTCACCGCCGGGGAGGAATCGGAAGGGCTGGTCTTCTTCAGCGTCGAGGACACCGGACCGGGGATGACCGAAGACTTCATGCGCACGCGCCTGTTTCGCGCCTTTGCCACGACGAAGAAACGCGGCATCGGCCTCGGCCTCTATACCTGCCGCGAGATTGTCGAATCGCATGGCGGACGACTAGAAGTTAAATCCAAGCTAGGCTCTGGCACGCGCTTTCGCGTCGTGCTACCATCCATCTCGCTCATGGCGTCACATGCCCGTTCGTTCGATAAACCCCCACGAAACAAGGAGGCGAAGACGACAAAGACGGGTTCGGCGCGTTGAGCGCGTCCCCTTAGCTTCCGCGAGTTCATTAAACATTATCTAGGGTGGCTGGAAATTGTCCGGCCTGCCCTAACCGGGTGGCGAGCGCGGATTTCAGGCCGGAGTCTTTCAAACCTCGACGCTAACGCACCCACTGCCGCATGAGCGAACACACGCCCGAACAGACACCCGACAAAGCGACCGTACTCGTCGTTGACGACGATCAAGTTTTGCGGCGTCAACTCTTCTGGGCGCTCGACTCGGAGCATCATGTGCTCGAAGCCGACTCGCGCATCGCGGCCATCGCGCAGTTGCAGAGCGGGCGCGTCGGGGTCGTCTTGTGCGACCTGCACCTGCCGCCGGATCTGGACGGCATCAGCGAAGGTCTGGCGATCATCGAAGCGGCGCGCGCCGCCCGTCCGAGCATTCCCGTCATCGTCATCACCGGCAGCAACTCGCGCCAGACCGCGCTCGAAGCCATCCGTTGCGGCGCATACGGTTTTTTTGAAAAACCTTTCAACGAAGATGAAGTCACGCACATCGTCCGGCAAGCGGCGCGCGTGCGCCATCTCGAAGAAGAGAATCTACACCTGCGCGCCTCGCTCGGCTCGTTTCGCGGTTTCGGGCGACTGCTGGGAAGTTCGCCCGCGCTGGAACGCATCATGAAGCAGGCGCGCGCCGTCGCCTCGACGAGCGCGACCGTGCTGCTCACGGGCGAAAACGGCACGGGCAAGGAGATGCTCGCACGCGCCATCCATGAAGAGAGCGCGCGCGTCGATCAGCCTTTCATCGCCGTGAGTTGCGCGGCGTTGCCGGAGTCCCTGATCGAGTCGGAACTGTTCGGCCATGAGAAAGGCGCGTTCACCGGCGCGGTCGCAGCCAAGAAGGGACGCTTCGAGTTGGCCGACGGCGGCACGCTCTTTCTCGACGAGATCGGAGAACTCAGTCAGGCCGTGCAGGTGAAACTGCTGCGCGTCTTGCAGGAGCGAAACTTCGAACGCCTCGGCAGCACCAAGACTCAGACGGTCGATATTCGACTCATCGCCGCCAGCAATCGCGATCTCGAACAGGAAGTCGAAGAGGGACGCTTCCGACGCGATCTCTTCTATCGTCTGAACGTCGTCCCGCTGCAACTTCCGGCTTTGCGCGAACGGCGCGAAGACCTCCCCATCCTCGCCGCGCACTTCGCCTCCCGCGCCGCCGAAAAACATGGACGCCCGACGCCCGCGCTCGAACCCGCCCTGCTCGAAGCCTTGCAGGAGTACGACTGGCCGGGCAACGTCCGCGAACTCGAAAATTTGATGGAGCGGCTCATCGTCTTGACTACGGGCACGAAACTCGGCATCGAGTTTCTTCCCGAAAGGATGCTCCACCTGCGCCGCCCCGTCGCGCCGGAAGCAGGCCGGAACGGCGAGAACCTCTACGATACTACCCTCGAAGGCGCAGTCCTCGCCCTCAAACGCCAACTCGTCATCAACGCCTTGCAGGCCGAAAGCGGCAACAAAGCCGCCGCCGCCAAACGCCTCGCCATCAGCCGCTCCTACCTCCACCGGCTCGTCAGCGAATTAAACATCCCCACGTGAAGAAACGTCGAACGCCGAACTGAAAACAAGTCGTCTTTGATTCATCGTTCCGCGTTCATCCTTCATCGTTTAATTTGTCCTCTTCTGTGTACACCTCGAAATTCCACTGTCCACGTTAGTTCACACCTGTCGCTCGCCGGGACAGGGGGCGTGCGTGTGATTGCTGCGAAATGGGCGGTTTTCGTTATCAGCAGCGCATGGCACGCGCGTTGCGAAGAGTATCAAGCGTAGAGACAGGAAGTTAATTGAGAAGTTCGAGACTGTGAAGAAGAGCGTATGCCGGACGAAACGCTCGGAGCGAAGATTGCGATCTCGCTCTCAGGCGGGTACGGCGAAAAGGGGCGGGACGTTGAAACCAAAACTTCTGATCGTTGACGACGACAGCGCCATCCGCCAGCAACTCTTCTGGACGCTCTGCGACGAGTATGACGTGATCATGGCGAGCGATTTTCCTTCCGCCATGCGCCACGCGACGAGTTCTGAGCCGGTCATCTCGCTCCTTGATTTGCACATGCCGCCCGTGCTCGATTCGCCGGAAGTCGGCCTGCGCCTCCTCGATTACATCAAAGAGCAGTGCCCGTCTTCGAAGGTCTATATCGTGAGTTCCGAAGAGAGCATTGAGACGAAGAAAGCCTGTTTCAAGCAGGGCGCAGACGGCTTCCTCAGTAAGCCGCTCGATGTCGAACAGCTGCTCACGACCGTGCGCCATTCGACGCTCGCCGCGCGACTTAAAGCGGCCTGAAAAATTTTCTGAAATGATATGCGCTGTGAACGCATATTAGGTTAGGCGGTGAGTTTTTTGAAAGCCATTCTCAAACGGACTGACGCGGACGGCGCGCGCGAGTTGACGCCCGCCGAGATACGCGGGGTGCTGCTCAAGTTAGCGCGCAAGAAGATTTCCGAACGGGTAGCACGCCCGGCCATCGACGCGCTCAACAAGATCATGTGCGACGCCTTAGCCGCCTCGCAGCCTTTACGCGCGACGCAAGGCAAGCACGAAGGTTGATAAATTAGACTCTTCCTCACACACGAGGGCGCGGCGGTTCCCCCTCCCCCAACGCCGCCGCGCCGGAAATGTTCTTTGAGAGATTTTACGAGTTCGGCTCTCGTTCCCTTCACGAGAGCCGTAGTGCTCCGCGCACATACGGTATCCCTTCTGCCGCCGCCCGGAGCCGAAGCCCCCGCTTCCAAATTTGACTCCTTCCCAGAGTCGCGGGGGCTTCACTTTTTTTAAGCGACAGGTAACGAGTGACAAGGGACAAGTTAAAACAAAACACTTGTCTTTAACTCGTCACTTGTCACTCGTCACTTCTCACTCTCTTTAAGTATAATAGTCACATGAAAGCGTCTGCATCGTGACCTTCCGGTTCATCCGGGAGCCGTGTTGCGCTATCGCTCGTGACTATTATGAAATTTCTTCATCTCGCAGACATACATCTCGGCTGCCGTCGCTACAACGTGGAGGAACGCACGACCGACTTCTTCCGCGCCTGGCGCGACGTGATCGAACAACACGCCCTCCCGAATGCGGTTGACTTCGTGCTCATCTGCGGCGACTTCTTCAACTCGCGCAAAGTTGACCCGCAGGCGATGAACCACGCCATCATCGGCCTGCAAAGGTTGAAAGAGGCGGGCATTCCCGTCGTCGCCATCGAAGGCAATCACGACCAGCACGAGTCCGATGCAGTTAATCGCTTCAGTTGGATGCGCTCGCTCTCGCAGTGGGGCTTCCTCACGCTGCTCGAACCGGACACGCGCGACGGCTTCAACCTCACTCCCTGGAACGAAGAGGAACGCAGCGGTTCTTACATAGACATTGCGGGCGCGCGCATCTTCGGCACGCACTGGTTCGGCACTTCCACCAACGCCGCCATCCCTCTGCTCACGGATGCGCTCAGGCGTGCGCGCGGCGAAAACCTGTTCAATATCCTGATGCTGCACACGGACGTGGAAGGGCAACTCAACCGTCCGAACATCCCCGCGCTCTCTATCTCCCGCATGAAGGAACTGCGCACGCTCGTGGATTACGTCGCGCTCGGCCACACGCACAAGCGTTTCGAGATCGAGGACTGGGCTTTCAATCCCGGCTCGCTCGAAGCCTGCACCATTGACGAGTTCAAAGAAGAACGCGGCCTTTATCTCGTCGAAGTTGACGAAGCGCACCGCGTCACGGCGCACCACTCGCGCGACTACACGCAGCGACCGTTTCAACGCCTCAATTTCGACGTGTCCGGCGTCGCGGATGCCGAAGCCGTCCACGAGGGCGTCCTCGAAGTGCTACGCCGCGAAGCGCGCACGCACGACCCCGAACGCGACGAGACGCCTGCGCCCATTATCGAGATCAACCTGCGCGGCCATCTCGGCTTCAAAAATTCGCTGCTCGACATTCCGCGCATGCGCGAAGAAGCGCGTACGCTGACCGGCGCGCTCCACATCATGATCAGCAACCGGAGCGTGCCCGTCGAGTACGCCGTCGCCGCAGGGCTTGACTCCGACGCCACACGGCAGGTGCGCGAACGTCGCATCATCGAAGATTTGATCACACGCGACATACGCTTTCGTCATCGCGCGCACGACATGGCCGCGCTCACGCTCGAAGCCAAACGGCTCGCCCTCGGCGACGAGTCGCCCGAGAAGATTCTCGAACTCATCGAGCAACAACTCTACACGGACGCGGAACAACCAAACGGCGCATCTTCAAACGCGATGAGCGACGCCGCAGCAGGCGATACGGCGGGCACGCCTATCGCGACAGACGACACGGAACTCGTCGCCTCCGCCAGCGCATTGCAGGCAATTGAACGAAACGCCATGAAAGCCGTGACGAGTGACAAGTGACAAGTTAAAGCAGAAGAAAAACTGTCTTTAAAACTTGTCTTGTTCCCACTCGTTACCTGTCACTGTTCTAATATGCCAGATTCTTTCGAGAGAGTGCGCGGCGTGAGCGAGTTGCCGCTGTTCCCTTTGCCGTTGGTGCTGTTTCCCGGCGTGCCGATGCCGCTCCACATCTTCGAGGAGCGTTATCGCCGGATGCTCGCAGACGTGCGCGCGGGCAACAATTTGTTCGGCCTCTCTTACTTCGATTTGAACACGGCGACCAACACGCGCCCCGCACCCGGCCATGTCGGCTGTGCGGCGGAAATAGTCGAAGCGCAACTCCTGCCCGACGGGCGTTCAAATATTTTGACGGTCGGCCTGATACGTTATCGCCTCGTCGAGTACGTCGAACTGGGTGAGCCGTATCTGGTTGGCCGGGTGGAGTTTTTTGAAGACGAGCCGGAAGACGAAGCGTTGCTGCTGGAACGCGCGCACGAGGTCGCCGAACTCTTCATGCGGATCGCTCGCGCCGTGCGCAACTTGAACGACGACCGCGCCGGTCTGCCCGAACTCCCCGACGCCGAACCGGAACGCCTCTCCTTCCTCGTCGCCGCCGCGATGGAACTCGACGCAGAGGCCAAGCAAGGTCTGCTCGAACTGCGCTCCGGGGCGCAGCGGCTCGAACGCATCGGCAATCTGCTCTCGCAAGTCGTAGGCAACTACGAAGAACGCGCGCGCACGCACAAACTCGCCAGAGGCAACGGCCACGGCGGCAATCATCTGAACCTCGACCAATGAGTTCTCCCGGCAACGAACCCACACGACAGACGAACGACTCGCCGCAGACGATCCGCGTGCGCCTGCTCTATTTCGGCGCGGCGCGCGAAGAGGTTGGCCGCGAAGAAGAGCAACTCGAAGTTACCTCGCCCGCCACCTCCGCGAGCGTGCTGGCGGAAGTCCTGAACGCGCATCCCGCACTGCGCCGCTTCGGACGCTCTTTGCTCGTCGCGGTCAACGAGGAGTACGCGGGAGCGTCTGCGCGCGTGGAGGCGGGCGACGAGGTCGCCATCTTTCCGCCCGTCAGCGGCGGCGCGGGCGGCAGGGAAGGAGAGGGCGTGGGCGGCGGCGTCGAAGCGGGCGAGCGGGAGGCGTGCGCGGCGGAAGATTTCTTTGAACTCACTACTGACCCGATCAACGTCGGCGCAGTCGCGCGACGCGTCGTGCCGCCCGCTTGCGGCGCGACCGTCACGCTCGACGGCTACGTGCGCCGGTTCACGCGCGGGCGCGAGGCGACGCTCTATCTCATCTACGAAGCCTACGCCCCGATGGCCTTGAGCGAGATGCGTAGGCTCGGGCGGCAAATCCACGAGAGATTCGAGGTGGCGCATGTCGGCATCGTGCATCGCACGGGGCGTCTGGAAATCGGCGAAACCTCGGTCGTCATCTCGGTGAGCGCGCCGCATCGCCGCGCCGCCTTTGAAGCCTGCGAGTGGGCGATACGCGAACTCAAACGCACCGTCCCGATTTGGAAAAAGGAGTTTTTTGCCGGGGGCGAAGTCTGGATCGAAGGTGAAGGCGCGCCGGTTAATTGAAGATGAAGATGAAAAAATTAGACGGACTGCTCGCACGCAATCGCGCGTGGGCGAAAAAAATGACGACGGCTGACCCCGATTTCTTCAAGCGTCTCTCGCAACAACAGACGCCCGAGTATCTCTGGATCGGCTGTTCGGATAGCCGCGTCTCCGCAAACGAGATCATCGGCCTCCTGCCGGGTGAAATATTCGTCCATCGCAACGTGGCGAACGTCGTGGTGCACACCGACCTCAATTGTCTCTCCGTGATTCAATACGCCGTGGAGGTGCTCAAGGTGAAGCACATCATCGTGTGCGGGCATTACGGCTGCGGCGGCGTGAAGGCCGCGCTCGATAACGGCAAGCACGGCCTGATCGACAACTGGCTCCGGCACGTGCAGGACGTGCAGCGCGATCACCAGAAAGAGCTGCGCGCGATTGCCGGTGATGCGGCGCGGGTCG
>DASWNS010000232.1:0-2344 GCA_036399115.1 Pyrinomonadaceae bacterium
CCCCGCACTTACAACGTCAGACCACGGGATGAGTCCCGCCGCGACGCTGCTTGCGTTATCAACAATCCCTGAGCTGTTAAATACCAGAGCGGGCTTTCTGTCGAATAGCTTTTTGAGCGCGTATAGCCCGCAGCTTCCGAAAAATAGGATCGCCGCAAGTCCGAGGCCGCGCACATACAGCGGCTCGTTAAAACGGCGTTGAGACTGAATGCTCGCGTCGCCGAGGGAGAACATCCAGATTCCTGCTGCCACGAAGGCGAATGCGCCGAGCAGAAGCAGCAGGATTTTCGTTCTGCTCAAGTAGATTATCGTTTCGTCAACGGCATCCATATCGTGTTTACTATGCTTGATACTCGATTAAGCTGCCGCCCGAAGGCATAGGTGGAAGGCGGTCAGCCGCTATCGAGGCGGCGGGTTGTTACGCTGCGTAGGTCGAAGGTTAAATCTGCGAGAAGATAATCAAGGGCTTGTCTCCAACGGTAATTCAAATGGAACGTAAGACCCTGCCCATTTGAGAGCTATTCACAGAAACCGGCTTTAGTCATGATCGTCGTGACAAAAAGCCTGCCATTAGTCGGCAGACGGCGAGAGGGCAGAACAATACTGGCGCTGACTGTGGCTGTCAAATATTTCCGGGCAGAGGATAGAGCAGCCTGACTGCGGGCATCACGGGAGTGATCGGCCTGTGTGTTGTGACAAACTGCGGAGTCTCGGTTTGACAAGCGGAGGGCGACTTTCTTTGCGGGTCGGGTAAATCGAGGGCGCGTCTACGGTAATTCCAGGGTAATTATCGCAGGACGCGCCCACGCTCTATTTCTCGTCGTCGTTGTCGCCGCGCCGTGCGTCGCGTTCGGCGGCGCGTTCGTCGAAGCGTTTTTGTTGTTCGGGCGTGAGCAGGGCGCGGATGCGCGTGCGCGCCTGCTGGCGGACGGCGTCGTAGCGCGGGCGTACTTCTGTACGCAGGGCGCGGTAGTCGTTGCGTGTCTGGTCGAGGATGGCGCGAATTTCCGTCGCCTGCTGTTCGCTCAGGTTGAGGTCGCGGCGCATCTTCTCGAACATGTCGTCGCGGCCACGATGCCCACGGCCTTGACGCCCTTCGTGCGAGCGTCCGCGCAGGCGATAGAGACTATCGAGCGATGCGCCCGTCACGCCGCCGAGGATGAAGACGCCGAGGAGCACCAGCAGGATTTTGAGCCGCGCGCTGCCGCGCCGCTCCTGCGCGGGCGAGGTGGTCATCGAGAACCCTCCCTCTCGTCTTCCTGTAGAATCGTCGCCAGCACGTCGTCGCTTGAGAGTGGCCGTCGCTCCGCGAACACGACGCTCTCGATTCCGGCGTCGCGCGCGTCCAGCAACGCTTCGTCGCTGAGCACGCCGGGCGATAAGGAGGTGTTGCCGAAGTTAGAAGTCCAGAACAGGATGAACGTGAGGAGGGCGACGAGCGCCATCGCGGGCACGCTCCGCCAGACGACGCCGAGCAGCGTGCGCCACGTCTCCGCGCCGCCCGCGCTCCGCGCTTCCTGCTCGGCATCGATGCGCGCGCGCAGCCGCGTGTAGAGAAACGGCGAAGAGGCCGCCGCTTCCGCCTCCGCTTCGTTGGCCGCCGAGGCGCGCACGACGGCACGCCCGAGGCGTTCGAGTTCTTCCACCGCTACAGCGTCCTTTTTCCGTTTGCCGATCATTTCAGTTTTACCTGTTTTCCGCCGCCGCATCTCACAGCAGCTACGTTGTTGAAAACGCGCGCCCGCGCCCGCCGGTTACAAGAATCGTCCCAGCACGCGGCGCAAACTCGCCCGCGCACGATGCGCACGCACTTTGACCTTCGAGATTGACCAACCTTGTGTCTCGCCGATCTCGGCGACCGACAATCCTTCGACATCGAGCATGACGAGCAACAGGCGATCTTCGGGGCTGAGACGCGCGAGCAGCTTGTCTGCCAGGTCGCGCGCGATTGCGTTGGCCTCCACATTGTCGCCCGCCCCCGTGGCGCGCAGTTGCGTCTTCAACCACATGGCCTCTTCTTCCGAGATCTCGCCGAACGCGCTCTCCGGTCGTCGCTTCAAACGCCGCAACTCGTCGTAACAGGTGTTAAAGGCGATGCGCGCGATCCACGAGGCGAAGGAGTTTTCCTGTTGATTGGTGAAGTCCGGCAGCGCGAAATAGGCTTTCATAAAGCTCTCTTGCACGACCTCTTCGATCTGTTCGCGCTGGCGAAAGAAGCGACCGGCGATGAGCGCGACACGACGCCGGTGGCGGTTGAAGAGTTCCTCGAACGCCGCCTCGTCGCCCCCTGCGGCGGTTGCGCGCGAGACAAGTTCGACATCCGACAATCCATCGTTCGAGTCCG
>DASWNS010000233.1:0-15253 GCA_036399115.1 Pyrinomonadaceae bacterium
CGTTCATCATCTCGATGGCGCAACAGGCGAGGCCGAAAGTCGCCGGCCACAAGCTGGACTTACGCGCCCAGTTGACGAGTGCGTCGAGCTTCGTCGTCAGCACTTCCGGCAGAGCTTCTGCAATCTTATTTTCCAGACCCATAATTAAAACTCCCGCATGGCTCAGGCTGCGGCGCGATGCTCCAGTTCAGCCCTGCGCCCTTCCTTCAAAGCCAGCGCGCGCGCTTCGGCTTCCGCTTCCGCCCGCGCCCGCTCGTTCCAATCAAACAGACCCTTCTTCAACACGTACAGGTAACCGACCAGCAGCAGCACGACGAACAACATCATCTCGATGAAGATCAAATTACGCATCGCCGCCCCCTGCGCCGCGAGCGACTTGAAGACCACCGCCCACGGCATCAGGAAGATCAACTCGATGTCGAAGAGGATGAAGATCATCGCGATCAAGTAGAACTTGACCGAGAAGCGTTCGCGCGCCGACCCCACAGGGTCTTTGCCGCACTCGTAAGGCATCAACTTCGTGCGCGTCTGTTTGCGCTGCCCGACGAGTTGCGAGAGCAGGATGTTGCCGCCCGCGAAGCCCCCTGCGACAAGGAACATCAGCAGGATCGGCAAGTAATCTTTCAGGTCGAAATTACGCACACCGGCCTCCCGTCAGCTTGTGCTGAGAAGAGCGTAAAACCGCTCAAAACTTAGATTGAGAATGATGGCACAAAGTCATGTTAGTGCAAGGTCTAAAGGGTGTCAAGGCAGAGGCGACGTGCCGCAAAAGCCGCGTTTACAAGGAGATTGACCCTCCTCGGAGGGCTATGTTACTGTTTCTGTCGGCTCCGGCCTCGGACAACTCTTGAACAATATTTTACCTCCAACGCGCTCCGGCGGATTCCCGAACTTGTCGTGATCACGGGCTTCAATACAGACATCGAGTTTGGCGGCGTGGTCTATCACGTGCAGACGGAAGATAAGGGGCTGGATACGCCTCTGATCCTCACGCTCGTCTATGTGGGCGGGGCAATTCTGGCGAGCAAGCGTTCGCAATACCACGATCTCATCCGGGCGGGCTTCGACCCGCTCGTGCTCAGCGAACGCCTCCAACGCCAGCACACGCTGATCTGCGCCGCCGTCAAAGCCGGGCGCATCGAAGACCTCAAACGTCTCACCCCGCGCGGCGAGGCCGAAGCGCCGATTGCGCCCACACCCATCGCGAAAATTAAACCCGTCGCACGCGCCGTCCCGCCGCCCGCCGTTGTCGAGACAGAGACTCCCAAGATCGTCGAGACGAAAGCGCCGCCGGTGGAAACGAAACCGGCAAAGGTTGTCGAGACGATCACGCAGAGGGTTAGCGAGAGCGCGACGAGCGGCGACATCCTTGCTCTGGACGATGAACCGTCGGAGATCGTGCCGGTGATCAGTGAGCCGGTCAGAAGTGAGCCGTTGAGAAGCGAGCCGCGACGCGTCGAGCCGCCGGAACCCGTCCGGCTTGTCGGGAGTCAAAACGACGATTTCATACAGGTGGAAGCCGAAGACGCGCTCCACTTGAACCTGCTCGAAGAGAGAGATTTTCATGCGGGCGAAGTGGTGACGCTCCGTATCCGTGTGAGTCGCGGCGGGGGAGACGTGCGCGTGGCGGCGGCGGACGTGCCCGTGACGGTCAAAATTCTCGGCACGGAGTTTCGCCCGCTCATCTTGACCACGCGCTCGGACCGCGACGGCGTGGCGACGATTCACGCGTGGCTTCCGCGCTTCACCAAGGGGCGAGCCGCCGTGCTCGTGCGAGCCGCAATTGACGGTTTCTCCGCCGAACTGCGCCGCGTCATCTTGCAGCCTTAGCCATTTGCAGCCTTAGTCAGGGGACGATTGTGCGCGTTCAGGTCAACGGGGAAATCCGCGAGTTGCCGGAAGGGACCACGCTCGGCGAACTGGTGCGTGAACTCTCGCTCGCGCCCGAACGGCTCGCCATCGAACTCAACCGCGAAGTGGTGCGGCGCGCGGCCTGGCCGGAGACAGAGATACGCGAAGGCGATGCGGTAGAGATCGTGCATTTCGTCGGCGGCGGAAGCGGGGAAGTGTAAGCCGGGGAAGATGTCTCAGGGCGCGGCGTTGAAAGCGCGACGGATTTGAGAACCCTTTTCCCCCGGTTGTCGTATAATGGCATTGGCTGGCGCTCGTCGCGGCGCGGCGACCGGAAGCGGTCGCAGTCGTCGCTTGAAGGCGAGACGCTCAGGCGTCAAACGTGATCGCCCTTTTCATCATCGCATTCGTCCTACTCGCTGCAACCGCATACACCTTTTATCGCAGGCAGCACGCATCACCCGACTATCGCGCGGAACTTCATTCCAGACACGCATCTCCGCGCAGCCTGTTCGATCATAAAGAGGCAGACACGGAGAACGCGCGGCTCGATGCGGCGCAGGCGGACAGAGAGATTGAGGAGCGCAATGCGTCCCTGCTAAAACGCGCGGCGGCGGGCGACATCCTGACGCTCGCGGAAGCCGCGCACGCAAACGACCCTGCGCTTTACGAGCGCGTCTTACACAACCTCTTGGAACAGGCCGGGGCGACGGAAGCCGGTTTGCGCTCGCTCGCTTCGTTCATCGCCAATGATTCCGGCTTGCGCGGCAGCCCCGACCTCGCGGCAGCCTACACAAAACTCTGGCAGCAACAACCCGACCGCCAGACAACTGCTCAACTGCTCCATCTCGCCGCGCTCTCCGACGACGCGAGCACGTTTGAGCGCGCAATCGTTGCGGCGTGCGATCTTTTACGCAGCGGGCGTTTGGGTAAGGTCAGGCCGGAAGAGTTGTCGGCTTTGATCGAGAGCGAGTACTGGGTCTTGAGTTCCGAAGCGCGGCGCACGGGCGCGGGCTTCGTGTTGAAACAGAGGATGACGAGCCTGCGGGAGGAACTGCTGGCGGGAAACCGGAAAACGGAGTCGCCGAAGGTAGATAGCTAGACCGAAATCGAAAGACTGCGCCCGGTGGCGTCGTGGGCGCGAATGGAAGCGCGTACGCCTGATTCAAATTTTCACCGTTGCATCGCAACAAAGGAAGCGACATGGACATCAACGTTCTCTTTTCGAATATGCCATACCTCATTGTCTTGGGGATAGTGGTTCTCCTCCTGCTCATCCTCTTGAGCAAGATGTTCGTTAACGTAGGCGGGCGCGAGATCGCCATCAAGGAGCGTCGCTATCTCGGCGCGAAGATGCCGCCCGGACGCGTCGTTGCCACCGAGGGCGAAGTCGGCATTCAGGCCGATGTGCTCAAGCCCGGCCTGCACCTCATCAAGTGGCCGTTCGAGAGCGTGGTGCGCAAAGTGCCGCTCATCGAGGTGGGCGCGGAGGAACTCGGCATCATCGAGGCGGTGGACGGCGAACCGATGCCGCCCGGACGCATCTTCGCGCCCGACCGCGCCGAAAACGCGCACAACAATTTCCAAGACCCGATTGCCTTCATCAAGCAGGGCGGCGTCAAAGGCATCCAACTGCGCACGCTCCCGCCGGGCTTGTGGCCGATTCACCCTTACCTGTTCCGCGTCTCCATCGCGAAGGCGACCGTCATCCCGCCGGGCAAGGTCGGCGTCGTGACGGCAGCCGACGGCGACCAACTCGACGCGGGGCGTCTGCACGGCAAAGCCACTCCCGGTCATCGCAACTATCAGGACGCGGAGCAGTTCATCGCGAGCGGTGGGCAGAAAGGTCCTCAGGTCGAGATACTGACGCCGGGCACCTACCGCATCCTCACGCAGTCGATCTCCATCGAAGACGGCTCGGAGACAAAACACGGCCTCTTCTTCGTGCGCCACTACGACGCGACGATCATCAACGAGAATCAGATCGGCCTCGTCGAAGCACTCGACGGCGCGCCGCTCGACCCGCGTGACTACGTGGCGACGCCCGTGCAAGGCCACGATAATTTTCAGGACTGCAACGAGTTCATCACGGGCGGCGGACAGCGCGGCCCGCAGAAGGACATCCTGCTCCCCGGCACTTACTACATCAACCCGCTCGTCTTCAAAGTGATTCCCGAATCGGCGAAGGAAGTGAAGCCGGGCGAGGTGGCCGTGATCGTCTCGAACATCGGCAAAGACCCGGGCGAGGAAGTGCGTAAGGTGATGGCGGCGAAAGTTCGCGAGCGGATGGAGCGCGAGGAGCATGAGCACGTCGAACAGGCTGCGGCGCGGCTCGACAAACTCGGCGACGAAAACCGCAATCTGGCCGAGATACAGGAAGACCTGCTCTCCGGCGACCCGGCGGATCGCAGGCTCGACGAGGGCGCGCACGAAGCCTACGTCGTGCCCGAAGGCTATCGCGGCATACAGGAGACGGTCGTTGGTCCCGGTCGTTACTACGTCAACACGCTGGCGATCACGCCGATCGTGATCCCGACGACGAACCAGACGGTCGAATGGACGGCGGGCGAAGTTAATCAATCGTTCAACCCGTTCGAAGTCATTTCGAAAGACGGCTTCACGATGCAACTTGAAGTGCGCGTCGTGTTCCGCGTCAAACCGGAAGACGCGCCCTTCATGGTCGCCAAGATCGGCTCGATTGATAAACTGATCCAGAACGTGATGCACCCGCTCATCGACTCGATCTTCCGCAATCAGGCGTCAGAGTCGTCGGCCATGGCCTACTTGCAGAACCGCCACGAGGAACAGGAACGCGCCGAAGCCAGAGTGCGCGCGCACCTCTTGAAGTATCACGTTGATGTCGTCAACGTGCTCATCTGCCACATCCACCTGCCCGCCGAGTTGATGAAGACGCAGACCGAGAAGATTCTCGCCGAGCAGCGGCAGAACATGTACGACGCGCAGCGCGAGGCCGAAGAGAAGCGCATCCAACTCGCACGCATCAGCGCGCAGGCCGACAACCAGAAAGACCTCATGGCGGCGACCGTCGGCGTGGACATCGCGGGCAAACGCTCCGAGCAACGCAAGGCCGAAGCCGACGGCGAGGCGCACTACATTCTCGCCACGGGCAAGGCCGAAGCAGAGAAGGTGCGCCTGATGGGCGAGGCGCAGGGCGTGGCTTATCACGAACAGGTCAACGCGCTCGGCGCACAGGGCGTCGCGCTCGTCGAGACGCTTCGTGTGATCGGCGAGAAGGGCGTCCGCATCACGCCCGACGTGATGGCCTCCGGCGGCAACGGCGACGGCGCGGGCAACCTCGGCACGCTCCTCCTCCTCAATCTCTTCCGCGACCGTCTACCGGGAGGCGCGGGCGAGAACGGGGCGAAACTGGCGAGCGGCGACGGCGCGGGAAACGGGGCGAAGTTGAAAGCCTGAAACCTGCATAACTCGTAGGCTCAAGGGAGCGGCGCGCAACCTGGCTCGCCGCTCCCTTTGCCGTTCATGGTTGATTAGTTGCTATAATCCCGAATCGCACCGGACGGAAGATTTCAATTTTATATGTCAACTACCTTAATCACACAAACAGAGACTTTCGAGATCGGAGGGCGCGCTTTTCACTCGCGCCTGATCATCGGCACGGGCAAGTATCGCAGCTTCGAAGAGATGAAGGCGGCGCATCGCGCATCGGGCGCGGAGATGGTGACGGTGGCCGTGCGCCGCGTGCCCCTCGACCGCAGCAGCGAATCCTTCCTCGATCATCTAGACCCCGCGCTCGCCATCCTGCCCAACACCGCCGGATGCTATACGGCGGAAGAGGCCATCCGCACCGCACGCCTCGCACGCGAAGCGCTCAACACGGATTTGATCAAACTCGAAGTTATCGGCGACCAGACGACGCTCTTTCCCGATAACGAACAGACTTTAGAGGCCGCACGCGTTCTAGTTAAAGAGGGCTTCACGGTGCTCCCGTATTTCAGCGACGATCTGATCATGGCGAAAAAGTTGCTGGACGCGGGTTGCGCCGCCGTGATGCCGCTCGCCGCGCCCATCGGCTCCGGCCTCGGCGTGCAAAATCCCGCGAACCTGCTAATCATGCGCGAGCAGTTGCCGGAGGCCACGATCATTGTGGATGCGGGCGTGGGCACGGCGAGCGATGCGGCGATTGCGATGGAACTCGGCGCGGACGCCGTGCTGATGAACACGGCGATTGCCGAAGCGCGCGACGCCGCGCAGATGGCCGACGCCATGCGCCTCGCCATCCGCGCCGGACGCCTCGCCTACCTCGCCGGACGGATGCCGAAACGTCTCTACGCCAGCGCGTCCAGCCCGTTCGCGGGCGTGGTCAGGTAAACATTTGAGCTTATGAGTAGCGACGCTCCCAAACCCACGTTTAAATCGGTTGAAGTTAACATCTTCAATCAGGTTTATAGCCTGCGCACGAATCGCGAGGTCGAGCACATCAGGCGAATCGCCGGACTCGTGGACGAGCGCATGCGTCTCATCTCCTCTCATGCGACGGCGCACGACCTCGCCAAGATCGCGATCTTCGCCGCCCTCAACATCGCCGACGAACTGAGCGACACGCGCGAACACTACGAGCGGGAATTTCAAAAACTACTCACGCGCGCGAACGAAAGCGAAGGGGAGCCGGAACCGGCAGTCGAGCCGGAACGCTTCGAAGAAACCCCGTTAGAGGATGTGCAGAGATCGGAAGAGCGCGGCTCGTGGTTTGAAGATATTTTCGACGCGCCGGAATCCGACAACGCCAAAGGCCGTAGCGAGCGTCTGAGCAGCAAAATCTCCGCCAAACTCCAGAGCCTCCGCCAGTCCAAGACGGAAACCTCCTTCTCCATCGAAGAAGGCGATTAGAGCAGTGACGAGTGACAAGTGACGAGAGAAGGCGTTAAGGGTTACGTACTTGTGAGCCTTCTGTTTTTATCTCGTCACTCGTCACTTGTCACTTATTACTGCGCTTAAGGATTGGGGGCTTTCGGGCTGACGCTTGAGGTCGTGCCGTTGCGACGAAAATCGGTCGCGTTATTGTTTGTGTCCGAGGCGTTCGGGCTGCGGATGAGATCGTTCGTTGCGCCGCCGGTGAAAGTGAAGATCGCTCCTTCGCCGAACGCGTTGAAGGGGGCGGACGGGGGCGTCGCGCCTCCCTGATAGGCCAGCCCGTCCAGACGCACCCCGCCCATCTCGATCTTGACTGCGCCCGTCGTGTTGTTCAGATCAAAGCCGCTCGCGCTCGCATCGAAGTCAGCCGCGACGCCGAAAGTCTCCGCAGCGTTGGCGATGAGAAAATAGCCGCGCGGAGCGAGCAGGAATCTACCGCCCGAAGCATCTTCGAGCGTCAGGGAGAAGGGCGTGTTGCCGGAGCCGGACGGGCGGAACGTGACGACGAGGCCGGTGATGTCGAGCGTGCGGTCGGTGGTGTTGTAAAGCTCTATAAAATCTCTTCGCACCTGCGTCGTCGAAGCGGCGAAGGCGACGAGGGCTTCATTGATGACGACCTGACCAGCCGCAGGAACTTGCGGCGGCGAATTCACCGTGACCGTCGCCGTGTTACTTGAGACGGGGCGCGATTCATCGCGGGCTGTAGCCGTGATGCGCGCCGTGCCGGTTGCGCGCGCCACTATTGTCGCGCTGGCATCGCTGCTGCCGGGCGTGTGTCTGACGGAGTCAATCGTCGCCACCTGAGTCTCGTCCGACGCGAACGTGATCGAGGAGACGGGGAATGGTTGGTCGTACTGATCAAATGCCTGCGCCGTGAACTGTTGGCTGTCGCCGACGTTGAGCGTCGCGGCTGCGGGAGACAGGCGGAGGCGTGTGAGAACCGGCGGCGGAGGCTTGATCGTCAGCGACGCCGTGGCCTCTCTGCCGCCTGCGCGTGCGCGAACCGACACGTTCCCGGCAGAGAGGCCACGCGCCGTCGTCTGTCTCCCCGTCTGCGGCGCGACGGAGGCTTTGCCAGCGTCGCTTGTGTCCCAGATGAACGAGACGTGAGCCACTTCGAGTTCGACGCCGTCGAGCACTGTGTATGCACGCGCGCTGAAATCCTGTGACGCGCCGTGCTCAATCGTGGAGGCTGGCGGAAGGATGGAGATGCGCGAGATGGGCGTTGAGTCGAAGGGCGTGCCGTCGGCGCGTGTGCCGGGCGAGTAAGCGCGCGTCGCGGCACCGGGCGCGAGCGTGTGCGGGTTGAAGTCGCCGCCCGTCGAACCGGGTGCGGCGTCGGGCGAGCGCGTCAAAGATTGATCTGCGGGCGCGGGCGGCGAGTTCGGCGCGGCTGTGCCGTAGCTTTGCGAGGTGATCGTGATCTCGACGGAGTTGAGCGAAAGTTTGAGAGAGACGGTGTCGCCCGCATCGTTCAGGCCGAGCGAGGCTGCCGTGAAGAGGTTTGCGCCGCCGAAGGCCGGATCATTGTGCGGGGGCGCACCGCCTCCGAAGAGAACGAGCGCGCCGCCCGCCGCGAGAATCGTGTGCGCGGGAAAGGTGTAGCGACGCGCGGTTGCATCCGCGACGGAGAGGCCGGAGATGTCCAAAGCCTCGCGCGAATAATTCAACAACTCGACGAACTCGTCATCGACGGAACTCCGCACGCCGTCGCGGTTGGCGTCGCCTTCGACGGCGGCGGTGGCCGGATCGTCGGGCGACACGTCGGCGTAAATTTCATTGATGACGAGCGGGACGCGCACTTCGAGTGACGCTTGATCCGAGACGACGCCTCCCGCGCCGTCCGGGGTAGAAGCCGTGATGTTGACGAGGCCGACGCCTGTGCCGCGCGCCTGTGCGGCGGCGTCAATCGTGGCGATGAAAGCGTCGCTCGAAGACCACGTAAAAGTTGTCCGGTCGAGCGGGCGACCATCTTTGTCGAAGGCTCGGGCGGTGAATTGAAGCGCGCCGCCCCGATTGATAGAGGCCGCGTGCGGGGTGATCTCCACGCGCGTCACTTTGGGTTGAGGGGCGAGCACGCGGAGCGTCGCGGGCGTGGATTGGACGCCGCGCGCAGTGGCCTCGATGAACGCCTCGCCCGTGGCGTGCGACTGCGCCAGCCCGTCGCCGTCAATCGTCGCCACTGCCGGGTCGCTCGATTGCCAGCGGAAGATGACGCCTCGCAGTTCGTTGCCGTTCAAGTCAAAGGCTCGGGCTGTGAACTGTTGCTGCGCTCCGCGTTCGATGGTCGCGTGTGCGGGCGCGACTTCGATGCGGGCGACGCTGACTGTGATGTCAAACGGCGTGCCGTCAACGCGCGTGCCCGGCGAAAAGGCGCGCCCGTCGCTGCCGTGCGCGGTCTGGTGCAGCGCGAAGTCGCCTAAGGCATCCGGCGCGCGCGTCAGCGATTGATTGCGGTCGGCGTCAAGGCCGTTTGTGTCGCCATAAGTGAACAGGTCAATGGTTGCGCCCGCCGGGTCGAGCAGTTTGACGGTGCTGCCGCCATTGGTGAGAGAGAGGCCGCCCGTCGAAGCAGGCAGGACGAGCGCGCCGCCGAATGCCGGATGCGCGGGGTTGAACGTAGAGCCTTGCGCGCCGCCGAACACGACGATGGAGGTGCCGGGCGCGAGGATGGTATCCGCCGCGAAGGTGTGGCGCACGATGTCCGTGTTGTTGCTGTTGCGGACTGTGAGTTGGTAGCCGCCGAGGTCAAGGTCGCGCGTCGAGGCATTGACGAGTTCGACAAATTCGTCCTGCGCGGAACTGCGCGTGCCGTCTCGATTGGCGTCGCCCGCCGCGCCTTCGGGCGGGTCGGCCAGAATCTCGTTGATGACGAGGGAGAGCGGGAAGACCGTGAGTTGAGCCGACGCAGAGACTTCGCCCGACACGGCCTTGATCGTCGCCGTTCCGGCGCGGACGCCGCGTGCGCTTCCATCCGCATCAATGGTCGCGATTGTCGCATCTTCGGAAGTGAAAGCGACGGGCGCGTTTGTGATCTCGACGCCATCCGCATCGCGCACGGTGGCGACGAAACGCACAGACCTGCCGACGCCTATCGAAGCGTTCGACGGTTCGAGCGTGATGCTCGCGGCGCGACGCGTGCCTTTGAAATTGAGCGTCGTCGGGTTGCTGTCGCGCCCGTCGGCGCGCAGGAGCAGCGGGACGGTTCCGGCTCCGGCGAGCGAACGCGAGAGCCGGATATGAACTTCGTCCAGACCCGGCAGATCGGGCGAGGGCAGTATCTTTTCCACGTCCAACTCACGCCCGCCGATTGTGACCGTGACGTGCTTTGCGTGGCGAATGCCGGTGGTGAAGATCGTGAGCCGTCGCGGTTGGTTGGCGGCGTCAACGGGGTCGAAAGGGCTGCGCAAAAATGTCTCCGCGTCGAGCGCGATGGCCGCGCCGCTCCCGTCGCCGCGCTCCGTGAAGACGCCGGGCGCGACGTGCAGCGAGGAGACGGAAGCGCGCGATTCGTAGCCGTCGTGATTGCGCACGACGACGTGCGCCGCGCCTGTCTCAGTCTCAGCCGGGACCAGAAAGTTGATCTGTGTGGGCGAGGCGTAAAAGAGTTGCGCGCTGCGCCCGTTGACGTAGAGCGATGCGCCTCCGAGCGTCCGTGGGAATGTGCCGCCGGGCAGACGCTTCGCCTGTATCGCATCGAGGGCAAGGTTGACGCCCCGCGCCGACGCGATCTGTCCGGGTGCGATGGCTCGCGTGGCCGCAGGTTCTCTGTCGAGAGATGCGCCGTTGAGGATCTGTAAGCCGGTGGAGAAGGGCGGGCGCGCATCGAGCCGTGCGAGATAGATTTCCGTGTGGTTGACAAAACTGCTGTCGGAGATTGTTCCGCTGAGCAGGCGGGGGAAGTTGAAGGCGACGCGCGAGCCGTCTTCGTTGAGCGAAGAGACGACTTCGGCGGTCGCGGCGGCAGGCGCGTCGGTGACGCGGGAGACTCTGTTCGTCGGCAGATCGTAGACGTAAAGCTCGACGCTCGCATCGGAATTGCCGCCGTTGACATTGCGCCGCGTAGCAAAGGCGATGCGTGAGCCGTCGCCGCTGATTGTGGGATGGAGCGGCACGTCTGCGGCGCGCGAGCCGAGCGAGGTGAGTTGACGCAATTGATCGTTGCGCCCGTCGTAGAGAAAAATCTGCGTTGTGCGCGCCGCCGTCTGCGCCGCATAGACGACGCGTGCGCCGTCGTCGCTCGTCGCGCGGCCATAGGTCAGAGCGAGGCCGTCTACATCTTTGGCGATCACGCGTGTCGAGCCTTGAGCGCGCTCGTAGATGAGCAAGTCGCGCTGCGGAGAAGACTCGACGCCGCCCGTCGCGCCGTTGTCTCGCACGAAGGCGACGCGCGCTCCGTTGCCGCTCAACTTGGCGTCGGTTGCGCCGTTGATGCCGGACGTGTGCGTGATCTGCTCGGTGGCGCGGGTGGCGGAATCGTAGACGAATATTTCGAAATTCGCGTCGGGGTTCGCGCCTGTCAGGTCGCGGTTGGAAGCGAACGCGAGCAAGGTGCCGTCGTTGGAGATGGAGGGCTGGAAATTTCCCTCGACGATTCGTTGTGCGGCGTCGCGGGGCGAGGTGTCCGTGAGTTGTTGTAGCCGCTCGCCGTCGTAGAGAAATATTTCCGAGTTGCCGTCTGAATTTTCGCCGGTGAGATTTTCACGGCTGGCAAAGGCGAGGCGCGAGCCGTCGTGCGAGATGGCGGGCGCGGGTGCGCGTGTGGCTGCGATGCGTGTGAAGGTCGCGCCGTCTGCGTAGATGTCCGCGCGGAGAGTGTGGAAGCCTGTGCCGCTGCCGCCCGCGCCGCCGATCTCTTCTGTCGATTCAAAAGCGATGTGCTGCCCGTCGCCGCTGATGCTGGGGTTGAGATTGAGTGCCCGCTCGGATGTCAGCGTGATGCGACGCAGCGGCGCGTCGTTTTGCGAGCGCACGCCCGCGACGACGACACAGAGGCCGAGCGCGAGGGCGAGGCACAGGGAAGAGGCGAACAACCTTGTGTGAGACTTCAAGGCGATGCTCCTGTCGCCGTGTCGCCGGTGAATGACACGGGGGTTCGAGTTGAGAGAAGTTCGGCGAAAAGGGGTGGGCTTAAGTGTCGAGCGCGCGAGCGTTCAGAGTTTTAATGGACGACTCGGATGTCGAACGCGTGTGTCGATTTGAAGTGCGACGAGAGGCGAACCGGGCGAATGCGTGAGGCGCGCACCGCTTCAACTTGACGCGCGGCATTCTACAGCTTTCAAAGTGAAAAGCAAGCGTGGCCGGGACGGCCTTTTCCCGGCGCACGCTCGACTGCGGTTAACCTGCGGCTCGCGTCGTCTCCCTCGCGGCTCCGAATTCCGGCAGAGCCTCGAAGACTTCGAGCGCGTAGCGGACGTTGTTGAAAGGGGCGGAGACTTGCACGCCCTGAATAAGATCGCGCACTTCGAGCAGAGACTCGCGCGCGATCTGCAAGCCTTCATCGCGCGCCGCCTCTTTGCCGGTTTCCGAGGCGCGGCGCATGCGTTCCATGATCGAAGGCGTGACGCGCACGCCCGGCACTTCGTTGTGTAGAAACTCCGCGTTGCGGTAGGAGACGAGCGGCCAGATGCCCGCGATGACGGGAATCCGCACGTGCTCGATCAACTTGAGAAAGTCGCGCAGTTGTCCCACGTCGAAGACGGGCTGCGTGATCGCGTACTCCGCACCGGCCTCCACCTTGTACTCGAAACGCTTGATCTCTTCTTCCAGATTGATCGCGCCGGGATTGACGCCGACGCCGATGCAGAAAGAGGTCGGGCAGCCGATGGGGTTGTTGCCGAGATCGAGGCCGTGATTGAGCTTGTTGACCATGTTGGTCAGGCCGATAGAGTCGATGTCGAAGACGGCGGTGGCGTCCGGGTAGGGTCCCATCTTCGGCGGGTCGCCGGTGATGAGCAGAAGGTTGCGCAGTCCGAGCGCGGCTGCGCCGAGCAGGTCGGACATCATGCCGAGCAGGTTGCGGTCGCGGCAACAATAATGGAGCACGGCTTCGAGTCCGATCTCGCGTTCGACCAGAAGAGCCGTGGCCTGTGCGCTCATGCGCGTCTGCGCGCGTGGCCCGTCGGGGATGTTGACGGCGTTGACCCCGGCGGTCTTGAGCAGGCGAATCTGTTCGAGCGTCTTTGCCGCGTCGCAGCCTTTCGGCGGCAGCACTTCGACCGTCGTGACAAACTCGCCGTTCACGAGACGACGCGCCCAGTTTGAACGCTCCTCCATCGGTACGACCTGAATGTCGGCGGGCTGCAACTCTTCGATGCGCGCGGGCTGCGAAGGCTTGAGCGCGGCGCGTGCTTTGCGCGGCGAGGCGGCGCGCACGGCGTCGGAGATGAGCTTGATGTGCGAGGGCGTCGTGCCGCAGCAACCACCGATCACTTTCACGCCCGCCTGAATCAGACGCTTCGCATACTTCGCCATGTATTCCGGCGAGCACATGTAGAATTGCCGCCCCTGCACGTCGCGCGGCAGCCCGGCGTTCGGTTGTGCGGCCAGCCGCTTGTTCGTCACCGTGCGCATCCGCTCAATGGCCGTGAGCACGTCTGCGGGGCCGACGCCGCAGTTGAGGCCGATCACGTCTGCGCCCCATTCGTCGAGCCGCGTGGTGAAGACTTCGGGCGTCGTGCCGTAGGAAGTGTTGCCGTCCGAGAGGATCGTCATCTGCGCGACGATGGGCAGGTCGCACAGTTCGCGCACGGCGCGCAGAGCCTGCCGTATCTCTGAGATGTCAGAGAAAGTTTCGAGGACGAAGAGATCGACTCCGCCTTCGAGCAGCGCGCCGACCTGTTCCTTAAACATCTCCTTCGCTTCGTCGAAAGAGGTGGGGCCGTAAGGCTCGATGCGGAGGCCGAGGGGTCCGATTGCGCCCGCGACGTAGCAGCGTTCGCAGGCGGCTTCGCGCGCCAGTTGCGCCGCCGTGAGGTTGATCTTGCGCAGGCTCCCTTCCAGCCCGTACTGCTGCAAGTTGTGCATCGTCGCGCCGAAAGTGTTCGTCTCGATCACGTCTGCGCCCGCGCGCACGTACTCCTGATGCACCTCGCGCACGAGGTCTGGATTCGTCAAGTTCAGTTCGTCATACGAACGATTGATATAGACGCCCTTTGCGTAGAGCATCGTGCCCATCGCGCCGTCAAACACAGTGATCTGATCGCTCGCCAGTAAGTCTCGAAAGTTTTCCATGATAGAACAGTGACAAGTGACAGGTGACGAGTTGGAAAGACAAGTTGTTTTAACTCGTCACTCGTCACTTAAAAAAAACTCCCGCGCCAAACAACGCGGGACTTCAAAAAAAGCGTCTTGAAGTGTGTGATGCTCTTGCCGAGAAGAGCCGTGCTGTTTAGCTGTTTATTTTACGTGGCCGCAAGTCGCCTTAACTCACCACGTCTTTGCTCAACGCGCTTATACTAGCGTCAGCCCGCGACTGTCAAGCGCGGGTTGGAGGCTCGCTTTACGGTTGATGCGTGTGAGCTTTCGAGAGAGGGGGCGAGGCCGGACGCGCGAAAAGCTCAAGCGGCAGGGAATGACGTTTCTCCTGCCGCTTGAGCTTTCTGTCGCCTCGATCTTCCGGTTCGCGGGGGAAACAGTTTAAGGATCGATATCTCCGCCTTCGGCGTCGGGCAGAGGGAATATCGTCTCGGTCTTCGTCACGTTGTTCTCTTTGTGGAGTTCGTCTGTGTAGCTCGAAATATAGGACAGGCTGCTGAAGACCGTGCCTTCCCGAACGTCGCGGTTCACAAGGTAGTAGACGGCGAACTGCGCTGTCTCGTCAACCTGCAAGCCCTTCGTGTTACAAACGATTCTTCCGGTTTCGCCGAGGGCTGGGGTCGAGCACTCGAAGAAAGGACCGGAAACTTGTTTCAGCGCGTAGAAGGTCATGCCGGACGGAACTTCGTCGATGATCTGGACGCCCTCGGCGAAATCGGGTCCCGGGTTGTGGAACGACAGGTTGTACCTGACCCTTTGCCCCGGATACACGTATTCGGGCGCGGCCATGGAGATGGAGAGGTCTATGAAAGGCAGGCGCGGGTTGCGCACGTAGAACTTACCGTTGACCCTACGGCCAGAGTGGACGTTGATGGTCGCCGCATGCCACGTTCCGACTTGCGCTAACGCGCCGGAGGTCGGAATCTCGAAATATTCGGTCTGCGGGTCGCTGTAGAAGAGAGCCTGATTGGCGACCGTGTGATTGGGCGCGATCCAGGAGAGGCGTCGGTAGTTGAAGGCGTCGAGGGGAAGAGGGAAGTTGCCCGCCGTAATGCAGACAGTGTCGCCCAGATAGAAGACGGTCTGAGGCGTCCGGCAGTCTTTGGCGTAGACTGTGACGTACTCTGCTGCGCCCTCTTCATAGGCGGCAGCGACGGCTGGATTAGCGGTGCGCGTAGGGTCGGAAGCCGTGGAGGCGGAAAATGCTCCGGCCAGCGTGGCGATAAACATGAAGAGTGAAACGGCGAATGTG
>DASWNS010000234.1:0-10415 GCA_036399115.1 Pyrinomonadaceae bacterium
GCGCGTCGGGACTTTTGACGTTGTCGCGGTTGAAAGCGTAGGCCGTCAAATGGTTCTCGCCCGCGACGATGGGCAAGGTGGCTTCGAGCGTGACGCGCGGTGCGCCCTTGAGCACGTCGCCGCGCCAGACGCGCACGAGCGAACCGTTGCGAAACAAACGCACGTCCTTCGCACCCGCAGGCGCGTCCGACACGTCGAGCCTGACTTTCACCTCGCGCGCCGCGAGCACATCCGTGTCGGCAGACGCGCCGGACAAATTTAAGTCGAGGCGTGCCGAGCGGCGGTCGCGTGCGGCGAGTCCGCCGCCCGGCGCGGAGGGATGTTTGCCGCGCAGCAACTCGGTCAACAGATTCGGATAATAGTATTCGTTGAAAAACGCTTCGACCGGGGCGGCGTCGCGCAGTGTGTCGGAGAATCGCCAGAGGATGGCCGACCACGCGGCGGGCGAACCGTCGAAGAGTCCATCGGGCGTCATCACGATCCAGTCGTCGCGACCGACGGGCGTGAGCGATGCGAGTTCCCTGCCGCTCTCCACCTCCCACAACTTCGCGAGGCGATCCTGTCCGCCGCTGAGCAAGTATCTGCCGTCGCCGCTGAACGCGAGCGACATGATGAACTCGCTGTGGCCGTCGAGCGTGCGCAGTTCGGCTCCGGTGGCTGTGTCCCAGAGGCGTATGAACACGTCTGCGCGCTGCGGTGAACCCTGCATTTGCAGACGCACCTTGCCCTGCGGATTTAAGACGATGGCAACCGCCGCGAGCCTCTTGCCGTCGGGGCTGTAAGTTAGACGGAAGTGCCCGACAAGCATCTGCCTCGCGCTCGCCCGCGCGGGGGCGGCAGCCACGCGACTCACGGTTGCCCCCGTCGTAGGGTCAACGAAGATGACGTGTCCTTCGGGGTCGTTCGCGGCAAACACTTTTCCGCCGGGGCTGAAAGCGAGCGTGCCGGAGACTTGCGGGATGGTGCGCGCGGGCTGTCCCGTCGCCACGTCCCACAACACGACCTCCTTCCTGACATTATTGACGGCGACCAGCAGTCTGCCGTCAGGACTGAAGGCGACGAAGTGGACTGTCTCTTTGTTCTCCGAAAGTTGACGCACGACCTGGCCGCTCGACGTGTCCCACAGCGTCAAATTTTTGTAGTTGAAGCTGGCAAGTAATTTGCCGTCGGGGCTGAACGCGAGGTTGCCGTAAGAGACGCTGCTTTCCAGTTCGCTCAAGACGCCGCCCTTCTCCAAATCCCAGAGCGTGAGCGAGGTCAAACCTGCCGTCGCCAGACGCTTGCCGTCGGGGCTGTAGGCCAAATGCATGACGCCGCCTTTGGGTTGGATGAGCGCGCGCCCCTGCGTGCCGTCGGCGTAGTTCAAGAGGAAGACGGCATCATCCTCACGGCTGTCGCCGCTGACGTGATCGTTCGGGGCGAGCACGAGCGTCCTGCCGTCAGGGCTGAAAGCCACGTCGGCAATGGTCGAAGCGCGCCCGGCGAGAGTGCGCAGCACACGGCTGTCGCGGTTGAGAATGTCTATCTCGATGTTGCGCGGATTGGGCGGGTTGAAAGCGTAGCCGCTTCCATCGGGCAGGGGCAGGAAGCTCAACTCTCTCTCAAATTTGTTATCCGCCGGATTCGACCTGACGCCCGGCCACTTCCCCGCTTCCTGTCCCGTGCGCGCGTCGAAGGCCGCGACCCCGGTTTCGTGAAAGGCTATGAGTTGTTTCCCGCTCGCGTCGAACGTCAGCCAGGGCGAGTTGGCGTCCGGCTTCCGCCATAGCTCTCTGCCCGTCGCGGCGTCGGAGACGACGAGCGCGCGTGTCGCTTCGTCTGCGAAAGCCAGTAGTGCGCCGTCAAGGCTCAGGCTCAGGCGGCGTGGCGACGCTTTGAATGAGAAACGCGTCGCGCCGCTCGACGCATCTAGCGCGCGGACGAGGCCGCCCTCGCCGTAGACGAAGAACGTTTTCCAGTCGGGTGCGGCGGCGACGCGCCTCGTCACCTCGTCCAGCCTGCGTTGCTCGCCGCGCAGCAGGGTTTTCAGGACGCGCCCGGTTTCGGCTTCGAGCACTTCGACGGCGTTCGTCTCGCGCACGACGAGCAGACGCCGCCCGTCGAAACTGACGAGGTATTGCTCCAGCCCCATCAGCAGGCCGGGCGCATAAGAGTGGAGCTTCCGCCCGGTCGCTACGTCCCAGATGATGACACTGTTTTTGTAGCCCACCAGACGCCGACCGTCGCCGCTGAAAACCAGATCACTCAGCATCTCGTCCTCTGCGTCGAGCACGCCCAACTCCCAGCCCTTCTCCACATCCCAGAGCCGCACGGATTTATCGAGGCTGCTGCTGGCGAGCGTCCGCCCGTCAGCCGAGAACGCCATGCGGTAGACGCTCTCCTCGTGCCCCTTCTGCACTGAGAGGCGCGGCGGCGACTGCTCCGGCGCTTGAGCTTCGACGAATCGCGCCGCACCGAAGCAGAACAGCAACATGATGCAGGCGCACGAAGAGAGCGTGTGTCTTTGTCTCATTTTCTATTTACGTTTGAACGGGATGATTCAGACTTCGGGGTTGAAGCACGAGCGCAGCCACGCGCTCGAAGGATGAACTGCGCCTTGCCCTGACATCAATACGGGTCTGAGCGAAAGAACTTGAAGCGGTGGCGCGTCTTTAACGTCGCTTTCTTTAGCGTCGCTTCCTTTAGCGTCGCTCCGGTGCGCTATCCGGGCGCGTTATTTGCCAGGGCTTTTCAACGCCGCTGCCGCCGCGTGGCGTTTGAACTCTTCCGCCAGTTCGAGCGGCGTCTGTTCGTTGGTGTCTTTGAGCGCCGCATCGGCTTTCGCGGACAGCAACGCGGCGACGACGCTGGCATAGCCTTCACGCGCCGCGCGGTGCAGAGGCGTGCGCTCGTAACCGTCGCGTGAGTTCACATCGGCTTTAGCCGCGATGAGCAAGGCGACAAGGCGCACGTGCCCTTTCCCGGCGGCGAGGTGGAGCGGCGTTGCGCCGCCGCTCTCTTTGACGTTGACCGCCGCGCCCGCCGCGATGAGCATTGAGAGGATGAGCTTGCGTCCGCCCTCGGCGGCGTAATGGAGCGGGGTCTTGCCTTCGTTGTCGGCGATGTTCGGGTCGGCTTTCAGTGCGAGGAGCATTTCGACCGCATCCTCCTGCCCCTCCCGCGCGACGCCGCACAGCGCGGTCTGCCCGTCGTTCGCCTTGATGTTCGGGTCGGCCTTGAATGCCGCGAGCAGTTCCAACGTCTTGAGGTCGCCGAGCGCAGCCGCACGATAGAGGGCTGTGACGCCGTCGCTGTTCTTCAAATTCGGGTCGGCCTTCCGTTTGAGCAACTCCTCGGCCAGATGGTAGTCGGTTTCCATAGTGCCGAACAGCGGCGTCTCGCCGTCCTGTCCCTGTGCGTTCGGGTCAGCCCCGGCGTCGAGGAGCAAGACCCCGTGCGGCGTATAACCCCAGCGTGCGGAGAGATGCAACGGCGTCTCCCCGTTCTTATCGCGCGCGTTGACTTCCGCGCCCGCCGCGAGCAGGACTTTGAAGACCTCTTCGTTATCGGAAGTTTGAGCGGCGGAGTGCAGCAGTGTCACGCTCTCTCCGGGCGACCTGTATTTCGCCAGAGCCGGAGTCTTCGCCAGCAACTCTTTGACCTTCTCTGCTTCGCGGTCGCCAATCGCCTCGATGATCTCCGCCTCCGGCGTTTTCTTTGCCGCGCCCGGCTGCTGCACGAAGGGCGTCCAGACGAGAGCGACGCAGACGAAGAGTGGGAATATGTAGGAGATCATAGCGGGCATTTTTTGGCCTTCTGTTTAAAGGTTAGAGCAGCCGCGTTGAATCGCGGCGGACGGCATTGCCTGATTCTTTTAAGCCATTTAATAACGACCAGTCAAAGCCGTGCGGGTGCGACCGGAAACAAGCCCGACCGCCGTGAATTATTGACACCCGCCAGCCGTCGTTCCGCTTTCAATTCCAGACCACGCGCCGGACTGTATGAAGCTCGCCCAGTAGAACGGGTGGTGGTAGTTCGACGCCTGCGCTTTTGCGCCGGATGAGCCGAGCAGTGTGCGTTCCTGCTGCCCGCCCTGAACTGCCGCCGTCCCCTTCAACATCTCAAGCTGCACTTGCCGCAGAGCCTCCGTGCGCCCTTCGCCACTTTGCAGGCGCGCGTAGTAAGCCTTCATCAGATCGCGCGTGGCCGCGTCGGACACTTGCCACAGGCTCATGACCTGACTTTCGCTGCCCGCCAGGACGAGCGCGCGCCGCAGGCCGTAGACGCCGTCGCCGTTCTTCACGTCGCCGAGTCCCGTCTCACAAGCCGACAGCACGACGAGTTTCGTGCCCCATAGATCGAGCGCGGCGGCTTCGGCGGCGGTGAGCACGCCGTCCTCGTCCGTTCCGCTCCGGCGTTGATTGACCCCCGCCAGAATCAAGCCCGAACGTAACAACAAATTCTCGCCCCGCGAAGCGACGGCGGGCGTCGTGCTCGACAGGCCGACCCCGCGACTATCCGCCTGACGCGGTTTATCCGTGAGAAAGAAACCATGCGTGGCGACGTGCAGGATGCGCGGGGCGTGTACCTGTTTTAACGCCGCTTCGGTGGCTTCGGCGGCAGACAGCAGGCGCGCGCCCGGCATCAGCGCGCTCAAAGCCTTCGCCTCGTCCGCCGTGCCCGGCAGCGGCACGTAGCTCACCTTACTAAAATCAATCGCGTTGAAATCAACGTCGCGTTTCGCGGCCACCGCAGAGAGCGTTTCAACCTGACTGCCAGTGTTGCCGCCGCTATCATTGTAGAGCGGGTTTGCCAGCACCAGCGGCGGCGACTTGCTCTCGTCCGAAGCCTGCAAGCGCAGCAGGTCGCGCCCGCTCGTCAGGTAAGTGAGCGTGTAGTCTTCGACGAGGTATTTGCCGCGCTCGTCCACCAGCGCGGCGAAAGGGATCAGATTCAAAGCCCCGTCAGGCGAGAGGAAGATGCGGCGGGTGGCACCGAGCAACCCGCGCACGGGGCGCATCACCTGCTCGTCAACGACGCGCGCCGCTTCCTTGACTGCCGAGACATCCCCACGCGCCGCCTGCCTGCTGTCGCGCAACGTCCGGCGCAGCTTCTCGACGTTCGCCTCAATCGCCGCTGCTTCGCCCAACTCCACGAACTGCGGCTCGCCCTCCCGGCGCGAAACGTAAGCCACATAACGCGCCGCGCCGAACTTGTTGCCCGGCTGCGCCTTCGTGTTGTAAGGACGATAGGAGAAGATTTCAATCAACGCCGCACCGGCGGGCAGCGCGGCCTGCACGTTCGACAGAGTGACGGGCTGCGCCTGCACGCGAAACTCCGCGCTGCGGCGACCGATGTTCGCTTCCAGTTTTTCGATCTCTTCGGCGAGGGCGACGAGTTGCGCCTGCCGCGCGGCGGGCGTGAGGTTGCTGCTGGCGCCGCCGAGTTGCAGGTTGGCGAGTTGCGAGCGCGCGGCGGCCAGTTGGTCGAGCAGTTTTTGGTCTTCCGTCCCGGCGCGGCGGCGCAGGGCTGCGATCTGGTCGGTCATCGCATCGAGAGCGCGCCCTTTGCGCCGCAGGATGGTGTTTAAGGCCAGCCGCGTCGCCGCGTCGTTCTTCGGTGCGCCTTTGATATTGAGCGAGACGACGGTATCCGTTTCGCCGGAGAGGGTGTCGAGATAGAGTTGTTTCTGCTTCTCGGAGCCGGTGGTGAGGATCAACGTGATGTTCTGTTCGCGGATGTCTGCGGAGCGGCTCCGGCCTGCGATAGCCCGTTCATAATCGCCTTTGGCTTCATACAGGTCTGACAGATTGTTGAGCGAAGAGGCGACCGCCGGGTGCGCTGCGCCGAAGACTTTCTCCCTGATGGCGAGCGTGCGTTGATGCAGCGGCTCGGAACGCACGTAGTCGCCGCTGTCATGGTACATGCCCGCCAGATTGTTGAGCGCCTGCGCGTGCTCAGGATGCTCCGCCCCCAGAGCCTTCTCGCTGATCGCCAGCGCGCGCTGGTAGAGCGGCTCGGCGCTCGCGTAGTCGCCTTTGACGTGATACATCACGGCGAGGCTGTTGAAGGAGATGGCGACATCAGGAT
Source organism: Pyrinomonadaceae bacterium (assembly GCA_036399115.1). GTDB lineage: Bacteria > Acidobacteriota > Blastocatellia > Pyrinomonadales > Pyrinomonadaceae > JAIVJZ01. The sequence continues at coordinate 6,070 of DASWNS010000234.1, forward strand.
GTTGCGTGCCCAATACTTTCTCACGGATTGCCAGCGCGCGACGGTAGAGCGGCTCGGCGCGTGCGTAATCTCCTCTGGCCTGATACAGCAAGGCCAGATTGTTGAGCGTCAGCGCGACCTCAGGGTGTTCCCCGCCGAGAGCCTTCTCTCTGATGGCTATCGCGCGCAGGTACAAAGGTTCGGCGCGTCCGTAATCGCCTTTCACTTCATACAGCAAGGCCAGATTGCCGAGCGAAGAGGCGACCGCCGGGTGCGTTGCGCCCAGAGTCTTCTCACGGATTGCCAGCGCGCGCTGGTGCAGCAACTCTGCGCGTCCGTAGTCGCCTCGCTCGTAGTGCAGCGCGGCGATATTGTTGAGTGAATCGGCGACTGACGGGTGTTCAGTTCCCAAGACCTTCTCATAGATCGCCAGCGCGCGTTGGTAGAGCGGCTCGGCGCTCGCGTAGTCGCCCTTCGTGCGGTATATCCCGGCTATATTGTCGAGCGACGTGGCAACCTCCGGATGCTCCGCGCCGAGTGCCTTCTCGAAGATGGCGAGCGCGCGTTTGTAGAGCGGTTCGGCGCGCACGTAGTCGCCGGTGCTGTCGTACAGTCCGGCCAGATTGCTGATTGACAGGGCGAGGTCGGGATGCTCCGCGCCTAAGTTTTTCTCACGAATCGAGAGCGCGCGTTGGTAGAGCGGCTCGGCGCGTTTGTAATCGCCTTTGACGTGGTAGAGCAGGGCGAGATTATTGAGCGGCGCGGCGATGCCGGGGTGTTCCACGCCTAACAGTTTCTCCCTGATTGCTAAGGCGCGTTGATAGAGCGGCTCGGCGCGTGCGTAGTCGCCTTTGAGATAATTGAGTCCCGCCAGATTGTTGAGCGACGTGGCGACATCTGCATGCTCCGCTCCGAGGAGTTTCTCTCTCAGGGCGAGGGTGCGCTCGTAGAGCGGCTCGGCGCGCGCGTAGTCGCCTTTGGCCTCGTACAGTATCGCCAGACTGTTGAGCGATTGCGCGACCGCCGGGTGTTCCGCGCCCAACGCTTTCTCACGGATTGCCAGCGCGCGTTCGGCCAGAGGCACAGCTTCGTCATAACGGCCTGCGCCGTGTAGTCGGACCACCTCCCGGTTGAGCCGCTTGGCCTCTTCCAGATCATCCGTCTGCGCGGAGACTCTGCCGACGGCGACCCACCATGCGCCGCCGAGCGTCAAGGCCAGCAGCATCGCGTACACGCGCCAGCTTCTTCCGGATTGCATAGTTGTTTACGCTTCTTCCTTAACGAGAAATGTTTTTTGAGCTTCCCTCTGGATAGGTTCACGCCGGGCGCGTGGCAAAGATTATTCTGAGGCACGACGAAAGAGCTGCAAATGAGTCTGACGCCTCGCGCCCTCTGTGCATCATGCCGGGAATGAGTCGTAGCAATAAAGATGCAGCGTCGATATAAACCGCCCGCATCCGTAACTTTCCTTCGCTACGCCTGTATAGTTCTACCTGATAAGTCTGCCTATGACCAGCAGGACTCTGCCGATAAATCTGCCCGACAACAGGACGAAGAAGGATTCCTTTGCCGGTAAACGACTATGGCAAATCTACGGGTCGCACTAGATACCGCCGGAGGTTGCCGGGAACGCCTTGAGTCCGGCTACTTGCTTCTTGCGCGCGGCAGTGATGGCACGATGAATTTGTGAAAGGTAAGCGCCATTTAATGAGGCGGGGTCGCGGACATTATCTTCGAGCGCGCGACCGTGCGGCAAAAATCTTTTAGCCCCATGACTAAGTTAGGAGCAGATGCGGACGGGCGCACGGCAGCAGTCTGAGGCTACCGTGCGCCCGTCTAAAAACGAAAACGCGTCATCGTCTACAGATGAGGCTACTGTCGGGTCGTGAAAGATAGCTGCGTATAATTCCCGCAGCGCCCGACACTTTGCTCGACGCTCTTCAAGGTCGCTCCGCGCGTTACGGCAGAGGCTTGCCGCCCGTCACGCCGATGACCTCGCCGCAGACGTAGCTCGACTCCTGCGAGGCGAGAAAGACATAGACGGGCGCGAGTTCGGCGGGCTGCGCGGGACGCCCCGCAGGCGTGTTCTGCCCGAAGCTTTCAACCTTCTCATCCGGCATCGTCGAGGGTATCAGCGGCGTCCAGACCGGCCCCGGCGCGACGACGTTGACGCGCACGCCCTGCTTCATCGCCTCTTCGCCCAACGCCTTCGAGAAGGTGACGATGGCGCCCTTGGTCGCCGCGTAGGCCAGCAGTTCGGGCGAAGGCTGGTAGGCTTGAATTGACGCGGTGTTGATGATCGAGCCGCCTTCTTTGAGGTGCGGCAGGGCAGCCTTGCAGAGGTAGAACATCGCATAGACGTTGGTGCGCAGGGTACGGTCAAACTCCTCTGACGTGATCTCGCCGATGCCGTCGCGCGTCATCTGGAAGGCGGCATTGTTGACAAGCACGTCGAGCCGCCCGAACTCCTGCACGGCGCGCTCGACCAACCCCTGACAGTGTGACTCGTCCTGTATGTCGCCCGCGACGGCGACGCACCTGCGGCCTGCTTCCTCGACGACACGCGCCGTCTCACGCGCGTCCGACTCCTCTTCTGCAAGGTACGAGATGAGCACGTCCGCGCCCTCGCGTGCGAAGGCGACGGCTACGGCGCGTCCGATGCCGCTGTCGCCCCCGGTGATGAGAGCCGCTTTGTTTGCGAGCCGCCCGTGCCCCCTGTAGGAGTCGGCTCCGTAGTCCGGCTTCGGGGTCATCTCCGATTCGATCCCCGGCACGTCCTGCGGCTGCTCCTCGAAGGGCGGCTTCGCCCCCTGCTCTTTCGGGTCTTCCGTCATCGTTTCCCTCCCCTTGATTATGCGCCCCGCCACGCGGCGGCGGCCTCGCCTCTATTTAAACTTCAACTTCATCCAGACTATCGCCGCTCCGAGGGCGAGCGTTACCGCGTTGGTCACGATGATGGCGACTTCACCCTTGATGAAGCCATAGACCAGCCAGAGCGATACGCCGACGCAGAAGGCGAGGAACATCGTCAACGAGACATCTTCCGCCGACTTCGTCTTCCAGATTTTTGTCACCTGCGGCACGAACGACGCTGTCGTCAACCCGCCCGCCGCCAACCCCAACCAAGTGATTCCGTCCATCGAGTAGTTTCCCTCGCGGCCTCTCCACAGGATACTTATTCCGCCGCTTCTCTTGCCGCTTCAACGCTCTCTATAATTGTGGCTTCATCTTCGGGAAAATCTTCGGGTTCTGCTGTACGTTATGGTACAGCCGACGCAGCGGCGGGGCATTCGTGAGGTAAAAGTTAGAATCTTGCGAGGGCGGCAGTATATTTGACCCGTCCCGTTGCGGTTCGGCCAACACGTGCCGTTTTCGCTTCGCAGCCTCTTCAGCCAGCATCACCCTCAGGCAAGTCGAATATGTTACGGCGCTTCATTTCACTCATAACGCAACGCCACCATCGGGTCTACCTTCGTAGCCCTTCGCGCCGGGACGTAACAGGCGATGAGCGCGACGAGTGTGAGAAGCGCAGCGACGCCGGTGAAGGTCAGCGGGTCGGTGGGTGAGACTCCATACAATAGACTCGCCATTGCCCTCGTCCCGACGACGGAGAGGAACAGACCGATGAGGATACCCGTCAGGATCAGAGTCAACCCCTCGAAGATGATCAAGCGCAGCACCTGACTGCCTTTCGCCCCGAGCGCCATCCTGATCCCGATCTCTTTGGTTCGACCGCTGACGGCATAAGCCGTCACGCCGTAGAGGCCGATGGAAGCCAGCCCGGTTGCCAGAAATCCCAATAAGCCCGCCAGCCAGATCAGCACTTTCGACGACCCCACGTGCCCGTCAATTATCTCCTCCAGAGTTAAAACTTCGTTGGAGGGCACGTTCGCATCGAGCGATCCGGCTACGCTGTGGATACTGTTGGTGATTGCCTGCCGGTCGCCGTCGCTCCGAACAATAAGAGAGACTTGCCCCGGCGTGTCTTGCTTGAGCGGGCGATAAGCGAAGTAGCGCGGCCTCTCCGTAGGCCAGAGGTATTTGCTGTCTCGCGCCACGCCCACCACCTCCATAAACCTGTGCTTCTTATTAAACGGATCTCTTTCGACTAACTGTTTGCCGAGCGCGTTGCCGTCGGGCGAGAGGCGACGAGCCAGAGTCTCGTTGACGATGATCACGTCGGGACTCGATTGATCGTCGCGCTCGGTAAAATCCCGCCCGCGCAAAAGCGGTATCTCCAACGTCTCAAAATATCCTGTCTCCACGCTGTTCAAATAGAGCGAGCCGGGCTGGTCGAGGACGTAGAGCGAGGAACTGTTGTCTGTGAACACGTCCTGCGCGCCGGAGGCTGGAGACTCCCCCGCAAC
>DASWNS010000235.1:0-4069 GCA_036399115.1 Pyrinomonadaceae bacterium
TACATTCCTACAATAGAACTCGCCAAACTTTATGACACCTTTGGAACTCCGATTGACTTGATGTACGTGATTTTGTCCCAAGGCAAGCACAAAATCATGCCTCAACCTACATTTGATGACGGGCACGTTCAGAATCGCGCCGTTATAGCCGCCGAACAATTAACGGAGGAAGAGTTCAGGGGAAAAATAGAAGAGGAATTAAAAGAACTCCAGCAGAGTGGAACTGGAAAACAGACGGCGGAGCACAAAAAGGCAAAGCCCGTGTATGTCGCACTCTCACGACGGACGGATACGCGCTCCGAGTTCAAAGGCTACGAGACGACGAGCGTTGAGGAGTCAAAGATCGTCGCGTTGCTTAAAGGCGACGAGGAAGTTGAATCTTTGAACGAGGGCGAAGAGGGCGAGGTCGTTTTGAATCACACGCCGTTTTATGCGGAGAGCGGCGGGCAGGTGGGAGACGTGGGCGTGTTCGTGGGCGAGCGTGCGAACGCGTCGGTCGTTGATACTTATTCTCCGGCGCAGGGGTTGATCGTTCACAAGGTCAAAGTTGAAAAGGGGAGTTTGCAGGTTGGCGATGTAATCTCCGCGCGGGTTGACGTGGAGAAGCGGGATGCGACGCGGCGCAATCATACGGCGACCCACTTGATGCACGCGGCGTTGCGCGAAGTGTTGGGGACGCATGTGAAGCAGGCCGGGTCGGTCGTCGCGCCAAACTATTTGCGTTTCGACTTCACGCACTTTCAGCCGCTCTCGCGCGATGAGATCGCGGAGATCGAACGTCTCGTCAATTATCACATCCTGCGCAACGAGCAGGTGCAGACGGACGAACTCGCGCTCGAAGAGGCGATGCAGACGGGCGCGATGGCTCTGTTCGGCGAGAAGTACGCGGAGAAGGTTCGCGTGTTGAGCGTGCCGGGCGCGGAGGGCGTCTTCTCGAAGGAGTTGTGCGGCGGCACACACGTCCGTTCGACGGGCGACATCGGCCTGTTCAAGATCGTGAGCGACGAATCCATCGCCTCCGGAACGAGACGCATACGCGCCGTCACGGGTTGGGACGCGCTCACGCGCTTCCGCGAGACGGAGGCTCTCGTGGATCAGGTTGCGTCGAATCTGCGTGCGACGCGCGGCGATCTTCCCGCCACGGTCGAGCGTTTGCAGGAAGAACTCAAGCGCGCACGCCGCACGGCTGACGAGTTGAGACAGAAGCTCGCAAGCGGGGGAGGCGCGGGCGGCACGTCTGCGGGAAACGGCAACGACGTGCGCGAAGTGGCGGGCATCAAAGTGCTCGCGCGCGAGGCGAGCGAACTCGACGCGGCGGGACTCAGGCAGTTGTCCGACACGCTGCTGGCGCGTGTGAAGTCCGGCGTGGTGGTGCTCGGACGACAGGGCGAGGGCAAGGCTTCGATCATCGTGCGCACGTCGAAAGATTTGCACGGGCGCGTCCCCGCCGGACAGGTGATCCGCGAACTCGCACCCATCATCGGCGGGCGCGGCGGCGGCAAGCCCGACATGGCCGAGGGCGGCGGCGCGCAGGTGGAGAAACTTGCGGAGGCTCTGGAGGCGAGCTACGAAGTTGTCGGGCGTCTGATGGGAGCCAACGTCAACTGAGCAACTAAGACGTTTTGAACCGCCGGAAAGGAAGTTTTTAGCGTCGTTAATTCAAACAGACAAATCCCCTTAATCAACCGCCCGTCTTCTCTTTCAAACCCGCCGCCCTGAAACTTCAGGAGGCGGGTTTGAAATTTGGGAAAGAGGAATTGAGAGTTGGGAATGTGAGTTTGAAGATTGGGAAGATGGGTTTGGAGATTGGGAATGCGAGTTTGAAGATTGGGGATGTGGGTTTGTAAGTTGGGAAGCGGGGCTTAAAGATTGGGGATGCCGGTTTGTAAGTTGGGAACGTCTCCTAAACATTCAAACCCGCTTCCTTGATTAACCTACGCACGGGTTGGAATGTTTAGGAAGCGAGTTTGAATTAACACCGCGCGCGGATAACTTATGAAACGCTTCGTAAGGGGCGGTTGGAGATGACGCAGACGAGTAATCGTCAAGTCACTTCCAACCGCCTCAACGGTTTTTAGCTTGTCCGGCGCGGATTACGTCGTAGGCTTCCAAGCCTTCTGCCTGTCCGTGAGCGTGATGTTCATTTTTTCGAGCGTGGCTTTGTTCATCGTGCCTGTCACTTTGAGGCTCTCGGCTTCCTGATATTTGCGGAGCGCGGCGCGTGTGCCGGCGTCGAGTTTGCCGCTATCTTCGCCCGCGAAAAAACCGCGCCCCTTGAGGATAACTTGCGCCTGTTTGATCTGTTCTTTGGTGGCGCGAAAGACTGCGCCGCGTTTGACGGCAGGCTTCCGCGTCGTGCTCTCCTGCGTCGCCGCCGCGCTTGAAGAGTTGGGGTTCTGTCCCGCCTGCAACACCGACGCGGCGAGCAGCAAAGTGAGGAATGCAAAGATCAATCTTTTCATCGAAGTCTCCTTCCGAAACGTGTGATGTATGAGGCGTCCGGGCGGGTAACTCGGCAAGTCTAACTCGGTAAGTCTAAAGGGATGAGGCGTGAGGTATCATACATGCCCTGTCAACCCCCTCTGAGGCCGCGTGAGTCGCGCCGCTGTCTAACCCGCGCCTCCCCTCGAAACTCCTTCGAGAACTCACGTTAAGAGACTTTTTCGCGTTTTTCCCGCCTTTTAGAGTGGTTTAAACTTTGTTGTTGCCCGCGTTTCCGCCCGTATGCTACTCTGCTAATGCGTTCTCACGGACAGCGAACGCGCCCCGCAACGAAAACTCTCCGGCGAACGGTTTTCGCTCATCCTCTCAATTCTCAATCTCAACTGAAGACTTGCGGCGTTGGCGGCAGACATACGCCTCTCCACGCAGATTCCGGGCATCCACAGGTATTTTCCAGATTGGCAAGCGGTATGAAAAAGTCCTCCTTTCCGTGCGCGCTCATCCTCCTCGCAGCACTCTTCTCCTGCGCCACGCACGTTTCGGCGCAGACGGGCGCGCGTTATCATCACGACAATTTCGACATCACGGGCGGCGTGAACATCGTCACGGAACCCACGCCCGCGCCTCCCTCCGCCGCTCCGGGCAAAGCTAAACGCAGCGCACGTCAACTGACGGCTTTCGAGCAAGCGCACGTCCGGGTGAAACCGACGCTCTACGCGCGACCGACGAACGCCCCTCCGATGTCTGCGCGCGCATCGCTCGACGGCTTCACGACGGGCGATCCGAAAGTTGATTCCTACATCGCCGATTCGAGCGCGCGGCACGGAGTCGATCCGGTGCTCATCTATTCGATCATGCACCGCGAGTCGGCGTTCAAGAAGATGGCCGTCTCCTACAAGGGCGCGCGTGGGTTGATGCAGTTGATGCCCGCGACGGCGGCGCGCTTCGGCGTGCGCAACATCTTCGACCCGGCGCAGAATATCGAGGCGGGCACACGCTACATGCGCTGGTTGTTGAATCGTTTCGGCGGCGACGTGGGACTCGCGCTCGCAGGCTATAACGCGGGCGAGGGCGCGGTTGACAAGTACAGAGGCGTGCCTCCCTACCGAGAGACGCAGGAATATGTGAAGCGCATCTCGCAGCGTTACGCCTTGATGCGTGATCCGCAGACCGCGCGCCGCGCGCCCGTCCTGACGAGGACGCCCGACGCCATCGCGAGCACGGCCAGCGCGGAGACGCCCGCCCCGCAACTCTACGAGCGAAACGTCTATGCCGTGCGCCTGCCCGACGGGAAATTGATGCTCGTCACGCAGTAACTTTTCAGAGCGCGAAGCGAAATCAAATTAAGCGAGCGGGGCGTGTGTCGGCGACACACGCCCCGCTTTCGTTTTCCTGATTCGCAGTAGCAATGACTCAATGAAATAACGTTTCCTCCGCTGTTCGATGAAAGACCGCTTCATTGGCCGTTCAGCGTCCGCGCTTCCGTCGTTATCCCTCGCGTTTCCTGCCTGTATGGTCTTAAGCGACGCTCTTAGGTATGATAAACGCGTGCCGGGGCATCGCCTCCGGCTGCAGGCTAACGCAGGAAACTTTGGAGTTGTCGCCGAACGTGTCGAACGCCGCACAG
>DASWNS010000236.1:0-3267 GCA_036399115.1 Pyrinomonadaceae bacterium
ATCGGCGTGCGCGCCGGTGTGGCTCGCCGGGTCTTGGAGGCTCAAAACTTTTTGTCTCTCGTCGTTCGTAGGTATATGTGACTGGTAATTAAAAGTGACGAAAACATTCACCGCAGAGACATAGCGAAAGACGATGAAGGAGGAATGATGAACGCGGAACGAAAACTGAAAATTCTTTAGTTCATCCTTTCGCGTTCCGCCTTCCGCGTCTCTTTTCTCTGTGCCCGCTCCGCGCCCTCCGTCTCTGTGTCGAGAGTCTTAACTTCTCAATGACGGGCGCGGCGAAGTGGCGGCGAAGTGTTTGGCGAAGCTGTTAAAATGATGCCGTTGACACTCGTTGTCGGCGCATGTTAGCGTAAAATCCGCCCGCCACCGACCGATAGTGTGCGAGCCGGGTGCGAGACGGTTGAGCGCGAGATTGGCACTTTGAAGGCAGCCCTCCACTTACGCGCGACGCGGACACGAAACAGTTTTCCTGATGGGATTCGATAAAGCAAAGGCTATCAGTGCGGCTGAGAAGTATCTTGCGCAAGGCAAGATTCCATCGGCTATCACCGAGTATCGCCGCATCGTCGAGCGCGACCCGCATGATTATAGCGCGCTCAACACGCTCGGCGACCTCTACGCGCGCACCAAGAAGACGCAGGAGGCCATCGAGTGTTTCCAACTCGTCGCCGACCACTACCGCGAACAGGGCTTTACGCCCAAAGCCATCGCCGTCTATAAAAAGATTTCCCGCCTCGACCAGAACCTCCCCATCATCGCCCAACGCCTCGCCGTGCTCTACGAACAGCAGGGGCATTTCGTCGAAGCGCGCGAACAGTATCTCATCATCGCCGCCGCTCACGCGCGCGCGGGGCAGATGCGACAATCGCTGGAAGCTCTCCGGCGCAGCGCCGATCTCGAACCGAACAACGTCGAGATACGTCTGCGACTCGGCGAAGGCTTCCTCACGGAAGGCTTGCACGAAGAGGCGGCAGACGCGTTTACAGAAGCGGGCGAACGCCTGCTCGCGCGCGGCAACGCGCAGTCCGCCCTCGACGCTTACACGCAGGCGCACAAGATCAGGCCGTTCAACCATGCCGTGCTGCACGGCCTCGTCGCCGCGCATGCGCAACTCGGCGCGTCGGACGAAGCGGCCTCCGTGCTTGAGCAGGCCGTGTCGGAAGAGCCGCAGGACGTGGAGTTGCGCGCGATGCTTTCACGCGCCTATCTGGAAGCCGAGGACGCGCCCGCCGCCGAGCGCGCGACCGTCGCCCTCGTCGAACTCGAAGCGTCGAACTACCCGCAACTCTTCGAAGTGGCGCGTCTCTACTTGCAGCGCGGCGACACGGGCGCGGCGGTCGGCGTGCTCGCGCGCATCACCGAACCCGCCCTCGCCGGACGACAAGAGCAGAAACTTCTCGGACTCTTGAACGAAGCCCTCGCGCGCGACCCCGAACAGATCGAAGCCCTCCGCCTGCTCCTGCGCATCTACACCTGGCAGCGCGACGACGACCGCATGCGCGTGACGCTCGAACGGCTCGCCGAAGCCGCGCAGACCCACAACCTCGTCGGCGAAGAACGCCGCGCGCTCGAACATCTCGTGCGCCTCGTTCCCTTCGACCAGACCTACCACGAACGCCTCCACGAACTCGGCGACGCGTCCCCGGGCGAAGCGGAAGCGACCTGGTACGAACCGCCCGTCGCAGAGGAGATCGTCGCGCCTTCTTCGCCGTCGTCCTCCGCTGCCCCTTCTTCGCCGTCCTCCTCCATCGCTACGGAAGTGCCGACCTTTGAAAACGTCTTCGAGAACAGCGGCGGCGACGCTTTTTCCGGCGCGGTCGAATCAACTCCCCTGAACGTCTCCACGAGCAGCGGCGCGAGCGAGTTTGAATGGAACACCATCGCCATGCCGGAGCACGAAGAACGGGAGGGAACCGGAGAGCCTGCCGCCGTCACCATCGATCCGAACTCTTCCTTTGCCGACCTCAACGAAGACTTGGAAGGCCGGCAACAGTCGGGCTGGTCGTCCGCCGCCGTCAACGCGAAGCCGATCCCTTTCGAGGCGGCGGAACTCGGCGTCGGCAGTTCATTTGAAGAGGCAGGATTGGCTCCGGAGAAGGGGTCGGGCGAAGGGCGCGTCAAGATGCTGCTCGCGCAGGAACTCGAAAGCGTGGACTATTATCTCGCGCAGGGCTACACGGACATCGCGCGCGATACGCTCGACATGCTCGAACGCCAGTACGGCGCGAATGAAGAGATCAGCCAGCGGCGCAGGCAAATGCCGCAGGAAGCGGACAGCTTCGGTACTCTCCCTCTCACCTCCGGCCTCGCTGCCGACGAAACCTCCACCGAAGTCTCCACCGAATTTGAGACTTTCGCGCCGATGGAAGAAGAAGATGCGGCGGAAGAGGTCGAGATCGAAGAGCACATGTTCATCTCCATGGTGACGGAGGAAGATGTCGCGCCCGTCGTCGAGACGCAGCCCCCGGTCGTCTTTGAGGCGCAGCCCGCCCCGCCCGCGCCGCAGGAGGCGCAGGGATTCCATCACGAACTGGCGGACATGTTGGACGAGTTTCGTGATGAAGAGGAGGCGGACGATCCTGCCTCCACCGGAGATTACGAGACGCACTACAATACGGGACTCGCTTATAGAGAGATGGGCTTGGTCGATCAAGCCGTGGAGGAACTGCAAGCCGCCATCGCGCTCACCGCGCCCCTCGACGGCACGCCGCGTTACCTGCAATGCTGCAACCTGCTCGGCCATTGCTTCATGCAGAAAGATATGGCGCGCCCCGCCGCGATGTGGTTCAAAAAAGGGCTGGACACGCCCGGCCACACCGAAGACGAATATCAGGCGTTGCGCTACGAACTCGGCACGGCCTACGAACAGATGGGCGACCTCGAACGCGCCATCGAAGTCTTCTCCGAAGTTTACGGTACGGATGTCAACTACCGGGGCGTCGCCGCCAAATTGCGCGACCTGCAAGCACGCAAAGCAGTGACCAGTGACAAGTGACGAGTGACAAGAGCAGAAAGTAGATCGTGAATAGATGAAGATGGTTTTCTCTATTCACGATTCACGATTTACGGCTTTTCTACGATTTACGATTCACGGCTTTTGTTCTATCTTGTCACCTGTCACTCGTCACTGGTCGCTTAAGTATATGTCAGGCAGATTAACCGTCATCTTCTATATCATCCTGTGTCTCGAAGCGGGCATCGTGTTGACGTTTCTGCCGTGGGTGCACCCGTTCGGCTTAAGCGATTGGGGTGACAATTTCT
>DASWNS010000237.1:0-8849 GCA_036399115.1 Pyrinomonadaceae bacterium
CACCCGCCCAAGACCAGCAGCGGAAAGCTCGCCCACCACAACATCATCTCCGGCAAAGTGATGCTCTGGCGCAAGTTGACCATCTGCCACGGAAAGGGCGCGAACAAAAGATAGACCATGCCGACGGGGATCACGCTGAGCGCGCCGGAAGTGGTCGAGACATCTACGTCCTGCGCGAAGCCGGATTGTGCCGAAGAGGCCAGGTCGGCACGGCTGCGCTGCATCGTCTCCAGATTTCCGTAAGCTCCGAGTTGCGCGCTCGCCGTGCGCAGCACGCCCAGATAGGTCAGCGACAGTCCGAGCGCGATCATCACGATGAACTGCCGCGCGATGTTCTGCGCCGTCACCTGCTTCATGCCGATGATGAAAGCTCCCGTGATGGCCGCCGCCACCATGTAGAAGATGTAGAAGCGCAGGCTGAGCAGGCCGAGCAGCGCGCCCCCCAGGATGAGGCCGTATTTGACGCTCAGCTTCTCGCCGAGTTTGAGCGTCGCCAGAATCGTGATCGTGAGCAACAAGACGATGGGCGCGTCCTTGAGTCCCTGCGACGACCAGAGGATGAGCGACGGGTAGAAGGCCACCAGCACGGCGGCCAGACGCGCGACCGACATGTTCTGAAAAATATGCGCCGCGCATTTATAGACGACGATCGCCGCCGCCGCGCCGCAGATCGCGTTGAAGAACTGCACGGCCAGCATGTTGCGCCCGACCACTCCGTAGATGGCCGCCACCAGATACGGCATGCCCCACACCACCGTATCATCCGTCACGACCAGTTCGGCATCGCCACGCCACCAGAGCAGCACGTCCCAGCCGTAGATGTCGTAGCTGAGCGCGTCGCCGCCGAAAAACTCCTGCAACTGGAAAGCGAAGATGGCCGTGCCGACGATCATCCTGATGAGCAGCGCGGCGACGAACAGTTGAATCAGAAAACTCCGGTCAACCTTACTTCTCAGGATCGCATAGCCGCACAGCGACGCGAGCGCGGTGCCGAACAGGATCGCCGCGCCGCCGTATTTCGGGACGAAGAGCGCGATGCCTGCGCCGACGATTAAAAAGAGTATGGCGAGCGCGGCGTTCATTCTCTTAAAAAACCAACGACTCCGGAGAAGTCAGCTCCCTCGAAACGATCAAAGTCAAAACCTTCAAGCCCGACTGCGCGGTCTAAGCCCGGCGCAGCACGAGATGATTTTCCAACACCAGTCCGTCGAAGTTCGCGCCCTGAAACGTCTTGATGGCGTCCTCCGCGCTGCACACGATTGGCTCTTGAATATTGAACGAGGTGTTGAGCACCATCGGCACGCCCGTCAGGCGCGCAAACTCGTCAATCAACTTCCAGTAGCGCGGGTTCGTCCGGCGGCTCACCGTCTGCGGGCGGGCTGTGCCGTCAACGTGGACGACCGCAGGGATCGCCGCCTGCTGCTCTTCGGCGACGTGCAGGACAGTGACCATAAACGGATCGTAATGCGGGCGACCGAAAACTTCCGTGCTTGCTTCTTCCTTCATCGAAGGCGCGAGCGGGCGGAACCATTCGCGCAGCTTAACTTTTTTGTTGAGCAGATCGCGCATGTCGTTGCGTCGCGGGTCGGCGATAAAGGAGCGATTGCCGAGCGCGCGGGGTCCAAACTCCATGCGCCCCTGAAACCAGCCGAGGATCGCGCCGTCTGCGAGCATGCGCGCCACGCGCGGCAGCATCTCTTCGTCCGGCAGAGTCTCGAAACGCAAGCCCGCCGCCGTCAAAGCCGCCGCGCATTCCTCGGAGGTGAAGCCGGGACCATAATAAGCGTGCTCCATGCGAAACTTGCGCGGCTGTTTGAGCAGCATGTGGTGAACCATCAAGGCCGCGCCGAGCGAGCACCCGGCGTCGCCCGCCGCCGGTTGCACGAAGTAATTTTTGAACGGCGACTCGGTCATGATGCGACCGTTCATCACCGAGTTGAAGGCGACGCCCCCGGCCATGCACAGGTTCTCTTCGCCCGTCATCTCGTGCAGACCTTTGATCAGGTGGAGCGCGGTGTCTTCCAAGACCTTCTGCGCGCTCGCGGCGATGTTCCAGTGCCGCTCGGTCAAATCCTCGTCGGGCTGGCGCGGCGGCCCCAGAGCCTTGCTGATCTCTTCGCCAAACTGGTAGTGCTTCGCGAGGTGATGATCGAGCACGCGGATGTTCAAGTGAAAATCGTTGTTGCCGTTGGTGGAGAGCACGCGCTGGCGGAAGAAATCGTAGTATTCGGGTTTGCCGTAAGCGGCCAAGCCCATCACCTTCCACTCGTCGCCGCCGAACATGTCGAAGCCGATGAAGTTCGTGACCGCCGAATAAAACTGGCCGAGCGAATGCGGCAACTTGATGCGCTTCAAGACGCGCAGTTTGTTGCCTTCGCCCTGCGAGAAGAGGGTTGTGGTGTCTTCGCCCGTGCCGTCCCAAGTGATGATGGCGGCGCGCTCGAAGCCGGAGGGAAAGAAGGTGCTCGCCGCATGGCACTGGTGATGTTCGAGAAAGTGGAAGCGAAACTTGCTCTCCCCGAAACGTTCGCGGATGCGACGCGGGTGCTTGAACATGCCGAGGTAGCTGTCGCCGACCTGCGCCACGCCACGGTCAACCCGCGCCTTGAACATGTCGCGCGAGATCAGAGAAGTCTTCAAAGCCTGCATCGCCTTGTGGCGCAGCACCCAGGGCTTCCAGTAGTGGCCGATGTGTTCGACATCGGCGATCTTGATGTTCGCGTGGTCGAGGCAAAACTGCACGGCGTTGTAGGGGAAGCCGCTGTAGTGCTTGACGCGCGTGAAACGCTCTTCTTCCGCAGCGGCCACGAGTTCGCCGTTGTAGAGAAGCGAAGCGGCGGAATCGCCGAGCGTCGTTAAACCGAGAATATACATTTACAACTTGCCTCCCTGGCTGCTCGCCGCCGCTTCGAGCGTCGCGCCGCCGACGGGCGCAGAAGACGCCGCGCCGCCTTCGGACGCGGGCTGCTGCTGCGGGCGTTCCAACTTTTCCGTGGCGGGCAGACGCCCGCAGACGCCGAAGCCGCGCCGGTCGTCGTTGCAAGGCCAGACTTCCTTGAACCCTGCGGCCTCGTACCACCCGGCGACCTCTTCAAAAGTATGATAGTACGCGTAGGGCGCGCCGAAGATGTCCATCAGGGCGAGCGCGGCCTCGCGCCGGCTCATCAGTGGATAACTGCGCAAGCCCAGTTTGTTGACCGCCACGCAGAAGCCTATGAAGGGCGCGGCCATCAAGTCTGCGATTTTGGCGAATTGACGCGGAGGCACACGCGTCGTCACCACGCGTAGAGTGTCAACTACGGGCGTCACCAGTTTCTCGTATTTATAGAGCCAGACGTAGAACGTGCCGCCCTCTTTCAGCAGCGGGCGCAACGCGCGGAAGGTCTGCAAAGTGTCGGGCGTATGGTGCAGGACGCCCGCCGAATGGATGATGTCGAGCGTCGCCTGCTTGAGGGGCGGTTGCTGCAAGTTGGCCTGCACGAAATGGACGCGCCCGGGATTTGCGCCCTCGTGCCTGTGCCTGAAAGCCTGCCCGTGCTCAAGGCCGGAACTGAGATCAACCGCGATCACTTCCAGCCCGAACGCCGTGTAGGCGACCGACTGGCTGCCGTTGCCGCAGCCCGCGTCGAGCATCACCTTGCCTTTCAGTTCGGCGACGGGGAGGCGCAGAGGGTTCAGGAAGAACCACTCCACGCGGTCGGAGAGTTTCATGCCCCACGTCGAGCCGCCGAGGTCGTGATGGTCCCATTCGTGGCTGAAATTTTCCCGCGTCTGCTGGTCGTAGTTGACGCGTCCGGCGAAGGCTCGCGCCGTTTCCATCACCGGATGCAGCATGGGCGGGAGCGGGTGCGGAAGCAACGCCTTCACGGTTTCCCAGTGCTCGTAGAGCGCGTCGGGCAGCATGCGCGGAATCCCTCGCACCACCGGAAACCAGTGCGCTTGACGGCAGTAAAGCAAACCTTCTGATATTTCTGCGTCGGAATCCGGGGTGGCGGCGGGAGCGTCGGCGGAGGCGGTGAGGGGGAAAACTTCCAAGTCTCCGTTGCACTGTGGGCAACACAGGAAATTCAACAAACGTGTGTACATAGAGAAAACAAAAGCAACTCAAAATACTGACGGCGCGAACGTGTCTCCTTCGCGCCGGACCAACTCGGCCTGACAGACCACTTCAGCAAACGACCCAAAAGCCAGACTATCAGCGACCGCCTCGCTCTCATACGACAAACCGGAAAATATTTTATTTACGCGCCGGAATCCCGACTTGTTTAATGCTTGAACCTACCAGAATTCCGCCCAAAAGTAAAAACGCGGTTCTTCATTTAACGCTGCGGTTTACGCGCGATGACATCCATATAAATGCCCGACCCGGCGCGACGGTCAACCCAGTCGATCAGTTGGGCGGCGCGGTATTCGGCCTGTTTGCGCCACGTCGGGTTGCCCACGGGCGGCCAGATGTGCCCGCCCATCGTGAACTGTAGAATCTCGAAATTCACGCGCGCCAGCAGTCGCCTCAGCGAACGCGGGTTAAAGCCCTGCACGTGATAGGGCGGGAAAGTGGGGGCGAGCGTCACCACCCAGTCGCGCCCCTGCGCGCGCATGTAGAGATTGCCGATGCGCATGTAGAGGCCGTCCTCGTTCGGCGCGTCGAACGAGAGCAGGCCGCCCGGTTTGAGGATGCGGAAGACTTCGCGCATCGTGGCGTAAGGGTCGTACAGGTGCTCGATGATGGCGTTCATGGTGATGGCGTCGAAGTGATTGTCGGGAAACTTGATCTCGTCGAGCGTGCCGAGCCGTCCGCGCACGCCGAGGTTTGCCTCCGCCCACTCCAGATACGCGCTCGACGCATCCACGCCTTCATACTCCCACCCGCTCTCGCGCGCTGCCCACAGGCTCTCGCCGCGCCCGCACGCCACGTCGAGATAACGACCGCGACGCCCAAGCGCGCGTTCAAAGTAGGCCATCTTCGAGAGCGCGCTCTGCTTCTTCGCCTCTACGTCGTGGCCTTGAAAGTATTCGTCGGTGTCCGTGTAGAGATCGTCGAGGCTGCGCGCGGGATACGGCATCGGGTTCGGATAGATGTGCGAGCAGTCGTCGCAACGAACGATGCGCGTGCGAACTCCCGCGCCGCCGTGATGCGCGTCGCCGCCGCGCCAGCCGAGCAACTTCGCGCGGTCGCTCCCGCACGCGCCGCACACGGTCGGTCGAAAGTCGAAAGCCGACGCCGGATCGTCTTGCGCCCGCGCTGCGACGTTTCCGGCGTCCGTAGTCGTCGCCGCCGCGTTTGCCTCCGGCGTCTCCTTCAAGGCACTCATGGCGCGACTCCCCTCTTGTCCAGAATGTAACGCTTGTCTGCGAAGATGCGCCGGACGGTGCTGATGATCGGGCGGCTGATCCAATCGTCTTCCAGACAGAAACGCGCGACCGACGCCTTCACCGGGCGACGTTTCCTGAGCGCGGTGCGGCATTGCAGGTAGCCCTGAAAATAACCGACCAGCCCGTAGAAGAAGTATGCGAAGGAGCGGAAGCGTATGCCGCGCAAAGTCAGCCAGAACAGGTTGCGTATGAAGACGAGCGGCAGATATCGCCACGGCAGATGTTTGAGGTTGAACCACGCGGCGTTGCGAAAGCCGCGCCCGTAGCGTTTCCACGAACGCTGCTGGCGACTCTCGCGGTGATACGACAGGCAGCGCGGCTCGTAGATGACCTTGTAGCCCGCGTCCCAGAGACGTATGGCGAGATCGTCTTCGGTGGCGTAGATGAAGAAGTCGTCATCGAAGTAGCCGCACTCGTCCAAAACGTCGCGCCGGATGGCCGCGCCGCAGGCTGCGAAACTCGTGATCTCGCGCTCGCGCCCCGGCTCGGTCGGCACCAGACGCTCTTCCCACAGGTGCGTGACGAGACTTCCCAGATGCGGGTTCATCACGCGAAAAGCCATTACCGCTACGTCCTTATTCGACTCGTCTTCCCACAGCTTCACCATCGTCTCGATTGACTCCGGCGCGAGGTGCGAATCGTCGTCGAGCATGGCGACATACTTGCCGCGCGCCGTCGCAAAGCCGACGTTGTAGCCGGTCATGCCCGTGTTGTCGTGCAGCCGCACGACCGTCACTTCGGGAAACTTTTCATAGACCATCTGCGCCGTCCCGTCCTTCGAGCCGTTGTCCACGACGATCAACTCGATGTTCGGGTAGGTCAGTTTCCGCAACTCATTCAAACCGATCTCGACCTCGCCCTTGCGATTCCACGCGAGCATCACGATGCTCACGAGCGGTTGTTCCTCCGTGCTGCGGGCGAGCGCGGCGGCTTCGGGGCGGACGATGCCGAGGATGGTCTGCACGAGCACGGGCGCGCGATGCCTGCCCGGTCGCGTGCGGTCTTCCAGATCGCGCGTGGCGAGTTTGACGCTCGACCCCCGCAGCAGCTCTTCGTCAAACGTGAAATAACCTTCGCCGCCGTGTGTGTGCGGCACGTTCGCGATCAGATAATCGTATGCGCCCGCACCCACCTGCGCAGTGATCTTCTGCGCCAGTTCCGCGCCCGTCGCGCCGCGCGTGTCCGCCTCTTCGACGATGTTGACGACCATGATCTTCGTCGCGCGGCTGCGGCGGATCGCTTCGCACACGCCGTCGATCATCAGCGTCGGCAGGAGCGACGAATGAAACGTGCCCGGACCATAGATGATCACATCGGCGCGCTCCAACGCTTCGAGCGCGCCGGGGCTGGCCTTCGTCGGCGCATGAACTTCGCGGCGGATGCGCTCGCGCGCCGTCTCAATGCCGGACTGCGTCACCCACTTATCCAGACCGAGCGGCGCGACCGGCTGTTTGGCGAGAAAGAGTTCGAGGATGTCGCCGTCGGCGTCCGTGATGACGGCGCACTCGCTGGCGAGCACGCGCCCGTCCGTGCAGAGCGCGAAGAGATGCCGGTTCTCTTCCGACGCGATCTCGACGCGCCCGCGCACCTGTAAGACTTCTTCGAGCGCACGCAAAGCCTGCGTCCAACTGCGCCCGTGCTCGAAATACGCGCCGAGCAGGATGCAGTTGCCGAGCGCGCAGTCGCTAAAGGAGAACTCCGCGCCCTCTTCGCGCTCGCGCCTGACGAGTTCGTTCAGGAAGAGACGTAGGTAGCCGACGAAACGCTCGCGCGCCCCCGCAGGCATGCGCGCCACCATCTTCAACAGTTCGCGTCGCTCGCCGCGCGCAAGCTGTGCGCCGCCCGTCGCGCAGAGGTCTTCGATCTCGCGCCGGAAATCTGCGGCGCGCTCCGCTTCCGCCGGGTAACGGTAGGCGAAGACTTCGTAGCGCGACCAGTAGCCCGGCGCGTCGAGGTTCATCAGGGAGAGCAGGTTTTTGCGCAGGTCGGAGGGGCCGAGTTCGTCGAAGACGTAGCGGAGCCGCCCCGTGCTCAACCCGTCGTCGTAAGCGTTGACGAGACAGGTGACACGCGCGCCCTGATCGAGCAGTTGATTGGCGAGCGGACCGCTGCCGCGCCCGCCACACAAAATGACGATGTTGAACCCGCTGGCCGATTGAAGCAATTCTTTCATCTTAAAAACTATGCTCTGACTCCAACGCTCCGAGCAATCACTCAATCCTTCGCGCCCCTCCGGCCTCTTCTCTGCGCCTCCGGCGTGAAATTGGTTTCTCGCCCGACGGGCGAAGTTAAGAGTTAAGGAGCAAAGTAGTCTCTGAGTCTCACTCTAAAATTATCCTTCTTCACGAAGGCGTTAATAATGCACAATCAAACTCGCGCCGACAAGTTGAGAACATGTGCGAGGAACGCTCCGGTGGCTGCCGTGCCCTGCGCGCCCGCGCTTGCGGCGAGCGACACGACGCCCGCCCCCGTCTCCCGCCCGTCGTGCCCGGATGCCACCGACAGGCAGAGCGCACGCGGGAAGACGCGCGGGATCACGGCGTCGTTGCCGCCCGCGAAAAATTCATCGCCGACGTAGACGAGCGACGCTTCCACCCGCGCCGCGTCTTCGCCCGTGGCCGTCGCCAGTTCCGCGATCAGATCGCGCATGGCCGCTTCTTTCGAGACGCCGCGCCGCGTGATCTCGATGCTGCTGCGCCCGCTCTCGGCCAGTTCGTAGTCGTCGCTCAGATTCGCGCGCCGCAACAATTGAAGTCCGCGCCGGTAAACTTCCGCGCGTGCATCCGACTCTCCGTTCGCCGCGTGCCGCCGCGCCGGGATGGGACGCAGCACCAGCACCGCGCCTTCGCGCTCCGACACGCGCGCGGGCAGCGTCGCAAAATCGAAACGCGGAAACGTCTCTCGAAACCACTCGCGGCGTGCGCTGTACGAAGCGTTAAACTCCACGCCCAGAGTTTCGAGTAGTTCGCAGAGCGTCGCCATATCCTCCGCGCGCAGTTGATGACGCGCCCCGTAAACCTCGTCCGTCACGTGCCGCTCGCCGTCCCGGACGATCTTCGTCGCGCCGCGATTGGCATAGACGCGCAGACGCTCGATGCACGTCGCTGCGTCGGCGGCAGCGTCGCGCGGCTCGCACCAGCATTCGATGAGCGGCGCGATCAGGCGCGTCTGTAACTGCTGCCAGCCGTGCCCCGTGATGAGACACACGTTGAAGCCGCGACGTAAAAGTTCGGGCAGCAGGGCGGCGGGCGCGCTCTCCCTGAAAGTCTCCTCGCCCGTGCCGCCCGCGCGCTCGCGCGCCAGCAGCGTGTCGTCAACGTCGAGCACGAGCGCGCCCGCGCGGCGCACGCGTTCGACGTGCGCGGCGTCCATCAACTTGTCGAGTTCGGACACAGGCGCGTTCATATCTCTTCGTCGCCGGAGCAGACTTTGCCCGCCGTCTCGCGCGCCGCCGTCTCGCACCAGAGGCGCATCTC
>DASWNS010000238.1:0-4677 GCA_036399115.1 Pyrinomonadaceae bacterium
TAGGAAAGGCCGACGGCGGGAACAGTTCCAGAGAGGAGAGCAGAGCCCACACACCGATGCCTGCGAGGAAGCAGGCGGTCGAGAGCAGAAAGGCTTTGGCGTAAGAGGTTCGTTGCGCGGTCTTCATCTCAACATTCTATCTACTTCAATCTCGCGGCTTTCGCAAGTCATCCGTCAAGCGCGGTATCCGGTTTTCAGCTTAACTCTCCGTGCCCCTTCTGTGTCCTCTGTGAGTCTGTGGTGAGTGCTTGATTAACTAAGATTCGCCACAGACTCACAGAGGACACAGAAGGGGCACGGAGTATAAATCAGATGAGTCGAGCACCCGTCGGTCTACACGGAACTTCTCAGACCCCCGGAGCCGTGACAGGCACGGCGACCCGCTCGACAGACGGCTCGCGCAGACTGAGCGCGAAGAGACACAGCCCGCGAATCGCGCAGACCAACGCCACGCTGTAGAACATCATGTACTGCACGTGCATCATCAACAGCACATGATAAGCGAACGCGATCCCCGCGCCGAAGAGTATCTGGCTTCTGAGGCGCGAAGGCGAGGTCTGCGGGTCTGTGATCATGTAGAGGGTGAAGAGCACCATCGGGATGCCCGTGAGCACGACGAGTTCGGCGGCGATGGGCGTGCTCAGTATCCACGAACGGACGATGCCGAGCAGGATGAAAGTGCTGAGCCACGTGGCGACCGTCGGGAGGCGGCCTGTGAACAACAGGTTCAGCCTGAACCCGAGCAGCACGATGATGAGCGGCAGCAGCCAATCCCAGACACCGTAAATGTCGATGGTAAAAGCCCACGGCAGCACGCCCGTCCACTGGTAGGCGATGAGCACGATAGCGATCCCGAAGTTCGACGGGTTCATGAAGTGCTGGAGGCGTCCGTTCTGACGCACCCTGAGCACGTACTTCGAGCCGAGCGCGAGCGCGACGGACAAAGCCATGATCCAGAGCCGCTGGTTGAAGTAGAGCAGAAAGGACATCGTGATCGATGTCATGTGCGCCGGGAGCAGGAAGTCTACGAACTTGCGAAAGCCGCCGCCAGCGTAGGCAGGGGCGATGCCGTTGGCGCGCGCGTCAACCCACTCGAAGAAGAGCGCGCACGCGTAGCCCGCGCCGAGCGCGACGAAGACCTGCGCGACGGGCTGCTCAAAGCCGAGCACAGTATGGCCGAGGATCGTGAAGATCGTGGCGAAGGTAGCGGAGGTGCGTAGACCGACGCGTGGGTCGCGTTTCTTAACGGGCGCGCTCATTGAATTTCTCCTTGTGGTTTTTCTCCCTGTGCGGCGAGCACAACGGTGTGATAGCCGGGGGCGAGCGAAAGCGTCTCGTGATGAAGCACGCCACGTAGATCGCGCCAGGTGATGCGCACCGGGATTTCATTCGCGGGGGTGCGCCCGATGCCGAAGAGAACTTCCGGACTCCTTTGCCCGGAATGCCCGTTACCGCCGTCCACCTGCCGTATGAGACGCCGCCCGTCCGGAAGTTGGGCTTCGACGAAGGCTCCAATCGCGGGCGTGCCTTCCCGCCGTGCCGGATGCCCTTCGTGGACGCGCGTGCCTTCCGGCGGCTTCGCGGAGCCGTCGGCTGACGCCACGGGAAGCAGCAGGTGCAGGCCGAGGAAACGGTTTCCCGTAGACTGGTTTTTGACGTAGACCGAGTCTTCCCAGAAATTCGCGTAGACCATCTCGGAGTAGCCGTTGCCGTCCACATCGGCAACCGCGATGCCGCGCGTCGCCGGGGTCAGGCCGGGAAAGAGTGTGGTCGAGAGGTCGTCGTACAGCCCCGTGCTGCCGAGAACCCAGAAGGGATTCGGGAACGAGCCGTCAACTTCCGCCGAGCCGGGGAGGAAGTTCGGCCAAGACGCCTGGTACTTCACAAACGCATCGTTGCCCGCGCCGACCTGAGAGAGATCAGGCCACTTGTTGTCCGTGCCCTTGACCAAGCCCGTCGCCTGCACGATCTCAAGCACGCCGTCGTTGTCGAAATCCTCGAAGCGCGCATCCCAAGCCCACGCGCTGTGTGAGACGCCGACATCGTCCGCGCGGTCGATCCACGGCGCGCCGCCCTGCGCCAGACGATCCATCTGCCCAGTGCTGGTCCAGAGGAAATGTCCCTCCTGCAAGGCGAAGGGCGAGCCGATGTTGCTGACGTACATGTCGAAAATGCCGTCGTGGTTGACATCGCCGAAATCTATGCTCATACCCTTGAAGGAGTCGTGTCCCATGACCATTGAGGGCGGACGGAAGAAGCCACGGCTTCCATAGAGTTCCTGAAATTTGACCGCGCCGGGGCGCGAGCGATTCCACAGGAGTTGGTCGGGTCCGAAGTCGTTGGCGACGTAGAGGTCTGAGAGTCCGTCGCGGTCGAGGTCAGCCGCACCGAGGGCGAGCGTCCAGGCATACGCGCCGTTGTTCGGGAACACGTCGCCCGCATCGCGGTAGAGCGTGGCCGGGGTCGCGCCCGAGGCGCTCTGTGTGTAGAGAAAGAGGCGATTCTTCCCGCCGTTGCGCGCCCGCGAGAAATCGCTGTTCATCTCGAAGGGACGATCCGAGTTGGCGTCTGTGATCTGCGCGCCGTCCGGGTAGTAGTTGCCGACGATGATGTCCTGATGGCCGTCGCCGTCCATGTCGGCGAAGGTCGCCGTCGCCGTCCACCAACGCTCGGAGAGGCCGGGGATGAGTTCGCTGATGGAGAACGACGCCATCGAGAGCGGGGCGGGCGACTTCGCATCGCCGGAGGCGCGATGTAGCAGCAGGAGCGGGGGGCGGCCATAGAAGGCGACGAAGATGTCCGCGAGGCCGTCCTCGTTCATGTCCGCGATGCGACAGACGCTCGGATAGACCGTCACGCGATCTACGAGGCTGCCGAAGTCAACCGTGAACGGCGCGTAGCGGTCGCCCGTTCCGGGCACGGGGCTGACCGTCAACGCCTTCGCGCGGACATCTGTGAGGCACAGGTCGTTCGGGAGTCCCTCGCCGTCGAGGTCGCCGAGCGCGGCTGACGCGCCGACCTGATAAAAGTAGAACTGCATGTGTTTCGCCGTCTTGTTCACGGGGAAGACGACGCCTCCGGCGGGGATGGGAGCCGGGGGGAGCGTCTGCCACGCAAACTGAAAGCGCGCTGCGAGTCGCGCCGTCTCGGCGGGCGGCGGCGTTGGAAGTTTGGCGAAGACCGAGAGCGCGCCCACTACGACGAAAACTGCGAGCATGACTTGAAAGTTATGTTTTCTTGCTCCAACCTTTTTGTCCGGAATCACGATTCCTCCTTATCAGCCGGTGTCCTCTCAAGCGGGCGGCTGTCTAACTTATGATTACTACTTACGGGCAACTCGCCTGCGGAGCGACGAGCGGGTAATCCTTCTCGGGAAACTTAAGGTCTTTCAGATACTCTATGAGGTCCATGCGCTCCTCGTGGGTAAGCGAGATGCCGTATTCATGCCCGGAGTTCGAGTTACCGGTGAGCGTCGTGTCGAACTTAAATCCGCCGGGGAGTTGCGTGGTCAGATAGCCGACGTTGACCGGGTCGAATTCCACGTCGCCCGTGAAGAACGTCTTGTCGCGCTCAGCCGGGGGGAGCAGCAGTTGGTAGAGGCTGTGGACGGAGCCGTTGTGGAGATAGGGCGAGTTAGCCCAGACTCCGGCCAGTGGCCGCGCCGGATATGCTTTACAGGCACGCAGGAGATTGGCGCGGTAGCCGTTCCATTCCTCCTGTTGTTCGACGGGGAGTTTGAGTTCCTGATAGCGTCGATTGATGATGCCGGAGAGCACCATGTCGATCACGACGGGACCCGGTACGTCGTTGCCCATCGGCTTGCCTGCATCGTCCTTGATGCTCGAAGCGTCCAGCCTGCGTTCGGCGAAATTCACGGCGTCCGTCGGGTCGGTCTTGATCTCGTCGAGCGGCACCAGTTTCAACACGAAGAACGTCTTATTGTTTTTGACCGCCACGGGGTCGCCGGATTCCGGATGACTTTCCATTTGCGGCGTGTGGCAGGAGGCACAGTGTTTCTGGTAATGCACTTCGCCCCGCTTGACCGCGTCCTGATTGATCTTGCCAAACACTTTCTCCGGCCAGATCGGGGCTTTGAACCTCTGAATCATAGTCTCCATCTCGAACATGTTGTTGAGCCGGGCGCTGGAGAGGTAGCGATCATTCTTGGCCGGGTCGCCCGGAAATATCAGGCTCGCGTTAACGGCCAGAGCCTCGATGATGTTCCGCGCCATCGGCTGGCGGAGCGAGCCGTTCGACTGCACCCAGTTGTAGCGATGCGTGTTCCAGAGCGAGATGGCCTTGACGGGAGAGTTCAGAGTTCGGAGATTCTTGACGCCGAGTTGACGGTATAAACGGTTGCCGCCCGCTCCGAGCGCATCGATCCTGCCGAAGCCTCCTTTGGTCGGCGTTTCGCCGCGTCGCCTGTCGCTCTCCTTCTCCTGGTCCTGTTCCCTCTTTTTCGACAACAGGAACTTCGCCACCTCCGCTTTCAGTTTCAACGCGTTCTCCAGACTGTAGTTCTCTTTCAGCACCTTGCGGGCGAAGCGATTGAATCTGGAATCCGGCAGCAGCGCGGGAGATGCCTCGGTGAGAGCAAGGCTGATGACCAAATCTTTGATAAACCCGTCGAAGTCAACCATGCCCGGCGCGCCGTCGATGCGGATGCCCGTGCCCTTA
>DASWNS010000239.1:0-6511 GCA_036399115.1 Pyrinomonadaceae bacterium
GACGGTTCTTAGGTTCCGACACGAACGTCTTAATTAACGATCTTCCATTCGACGCACAGCTTGAGCATGGACACGTAACCGGAGAAACGCGTGCCCGGCTCATCGAACGACACTTTCAAGATGGCGGCGTTTCCGTCGATGTCAAAGGCTCTCGATCTTTCGTCTGCGCCGCGCTTCGTCGGGCGCGTGTTTGCCGCTCGCCCATTTTTGCTTCGCCTGCGGCGGCGAATGCAACGAACGGCGACCCGCCGCTCACTCCTCCTCGCGCCGTTCATCCCGCACGACTTCATAGAGCGTCGCCGCTTCCTGCTTGGAAGTCTGCCGCGCGGTCGGCACGGAGAGCACGCGCACCGTCAAAAAGTTCGCGCGCCGCGCAAGCGTGATCTCATCACCCACCCGCACCGCACGCGACGAACGCGCGACCGCACCGTTCACCACGACCGCCCCGGCCTCGCACAACTCCTGCGCCACCGTGCGCCGCAACACCAGCCGACTCGCGCGTAAAAATTGATCCAGACGCATGATAAAGCAGTGACGAGTGACAAGTGACAGGTGACGAGTTAAAGACAGAGTTGCTGCTTTAACTCGTCACCTGTCACTTGTCACTCGTCACTGTAATTAAGGTTTCTTGTTGCCGTTGTCGGACTTCTTCTTGTCGTCCTTCTTGGCGGCGGGGGCGGTGGCGGCGACCGCTGCGGGAGTGGCTTTCTCCGCGTCGCTCTTGAGCAGCGGGAGCACTTCATCGCGGTAGTCTTTCGCGAGTTGGATGTAGGCGTCGCGGCGCAAATTGTCGATGTAGGTTTTGCGTTCCTTGTCCAGACGGGTGTAGGTGAGCGCCTCGCGCACCCTGTTTTCGTCGAAGGCCGGTTCGCCGCCCGCCGTGCGCTCGTCCACCCGCAGGATGATGATGCCGTTATCGCTGTCGAGCGGATTGGTGACGCCGCCAACCGTCTTCACGCCCTTGATGGCGTTCGACACCTCTTCCTTCGTGATGTCGGACATGGCATACGTGCCGAGTTCGCCCTTGTTCTCCGGCGCGATGCGTTTGCCGTCCACTTCGCGTTCCGACTGCACCATCGCTATCGCCTTGAAGTCTGCGCCCGCGCGCAACTGCGCGACCAACTTGTCGGCGCGCTCGCGCACTTCTTTCGGGTCTTTCCCGACCGTGCTCAAGTAGATTTCCGACAGCTTGACCGTCTCCGGCTTGCGGAATTTCTCTTTGTTCGTCTCGTAGTAGTTTTTAACTTCCGTTTCGCTCAGGCTGTAGAAGACTTTCTGGTCAACTTCGCGCCCCAGCACCCACGTCTTCATGATCTCCGTGCGCATCGTGGCGCGCACCGAAGCCGGATCAATCTTGCTCTCGCGCATGGCCTGTTCGAGTTGGGCGAGCGTCTTGAAGCCCTCTTTCTTCATCACGTCGAGCATGCGGCGGTTGACCTCGGCTTCCACCTCTTCGGTCATGCCCAGTTCCTTGCCCTTCTGCACGAGCAACTGTTCGTTGATGAGCGTGGCGATAATTTCGGGGCGTCGCTTCGTGATCTCCTCCGACGCCTGCTGTTCGGTGATCCCGCGCTGACCTTTGATCGCCTCCACCGCCTCGGCCATCTCCCGCTTCAAAGTCGAGAGCGTGATCACTTCCGAGTTGACCTGCGCGATCACTTCGTCAATAACGCGCGGCACGCCCTCTTCCTGCGCCCTGAGGGAAGCGGCGTTCGGCGCGAGCAGAGCGGCCAAGAGCAATGCGCTTGCGCCGACGCGGCGGGCACGCTTTAAAAATTTTAACTTCACAGATTTTTACTCCTTACAGATGCGGCTTGCACGGCGCACGAAGGCGCGGCCAAAAGCCTCTGCGACAAAATTGTTAATCGAATTAACGTCTCTGATCAACGAATCCGGCTCCGCTTAAGAGCGCGGAACACAGCAGGTTTCAACGGTCGGGTGAAATTTCAAGGTTTCAAGTCTCAGGCGACAAATTCAGGTTCAAGACCGGAAAACCCCGGCCTTGAAAGTTGCGACCCGAAACCCGGCGACTCATTCTATTCCGCGCGGCTGATTCGCAGCAACAGGCCGTGCGCGGTTTCGATTACGTCCTCCGTCTCATCCTCGCTCAAATCGACGCGCAACACGCCGTTCGGCGTAAAGGTGGCCGCCGTGCGTTCGGCCACGAGCGCGAGTAATTTTTCGGGCGCGACGCGCGCCTTCTCGCTCAACTTGATCGCCACGCCCGTCGGCGTCCGGTCAAGGGAGAGCACGCCGACGGCCTCTGCCGTGCGGCGCAGGCGCGCGTAGGCGAGCAGGCGTTCGACGGAGGCGGGGATGCGCCCGTAGCGGTCTTCCGTCTCGGCGCGAATCTGGCGCAGCGTCTCGTCGTCGCGGGCGGAGGCGATGCGCTTGTAGGTGCGCAGGCGTTGTCCCATGTCCGGGATGTAGTCTTCGGAGATCGCCACGTCAACGCCCAGATTGAGCGACACGGAAGTCTCGTCCTGCACGTCCTCGCCGCGCAGTTCCGACACGGTGCGTTCGAGCATCTGCGTGTAAAGATCGAAGCCGAGCGCGTCCATGTGGCCGGACTGCTGGCCGCCGAGCAGATTCCCCGCGCCGCGCAGTTCGAGGTCGAGCGCGGCGACGCGAAAGCCCGCGCCGAGGTCGGAAAACTCGCGTATGGCCGCCAGCCTGCGACGCGCAATCGGCGTCAACTCCTGCTCCGACGGAATCAAAAGATAGGCGTAAGCGCGTCGATTCGAACGCCCGACGCGACCGCGCAGTTGATACAGTTGCGCCAGCCCGTAATGATCGGCACGATTTATGATGATGGTGTTGGCGCGCGGGATGTCTATGCCGTTCTCGATGATGGTGGTGGCGACGAGCACGTCGTATTTGAAGGCCATAAAATCCAGCATGACGGACTCCATCTCCTTCTCGTTCATCTGCCCGTGCGCCACGCAGACGCGCGCCTGCGGCACGAGCCGCTGGACGAGCGCGGCAATCGTCTCGATAGTCTCCACGCGGTTGTGTATGAAGAAGACCTGCCCGCCGCGCCCGAGTTCCAACTCTATCCCCGACTTGATGACCGACTCCGAAAACTGCACCACCTGCGTCTGAATCGCCAGACGGTCGCGCGGCGGCGTCTCGATGACGGACATGTCGCGCAAGCCCATCAGAGACATGTTGAGAGTGCGCGGAATCGGGGTGGCCGAGAGCGTCAGCACGTCAACCTTCTTCTTCAACTGCTTCAGACGCTCCTTGTGCGCGACGCCGAAACGCTGCTCCTCGTCAACCACGACGAGGCCGAGATCACGAAACGCCAAATCCTTCGACAAAATCCGGTGCGTGCCGATGAGGATGTCCACCTCGCCCGCTTCGACGGCGCGCACAACCTGCTTCTGTTCCTTCGGCGTGCGGAATCTGGAGAGCAGTTCGATCTTCACGGGGAAGGCCGCGAAGCGCGCGCTGAACGTCTCGAAGTGCTGGTAGGCGAGCACTGTGGTCGGCGTCAAGACCGCCACCTGCTTCGACTCCATCACGGCCTTGAACGCGGCGCGCATCGCCACTTCGGTCTTGCCGTAGCCCACGTCGCCGCACAGGAGCCTGTCCATCGGCGTCGTCGCTTCCATGTCCGTCTTCACATCTTCGATAGCAGTCTCCTGATCCGGCGTCGGCACGTATTCAAAGCCGTCTTCAAACTCGCGCTGCCACGGCGAGTCAGCCGCGTAGGCGTAACCGCCGACCAATTTGCGTTCGGCGTAGAGGCGCAAAAGCTCGTCGGCCATGTCGCGCATCTCGCGCTTGGCCTTGGCCTTCGTCTTCTGCCAGCCCAGCCCGCCGAGGCGGTCGAGCGTCGGCTCATGCCCCTCCGCGCTCGAATAACGCTGCACGAGATCAAGCCGCTCGACGGGCACGTAGAGCTTCGCGTCCTCGGCGTAGAAGAGCAGCATGAACTCGCTCTTGCGCCCGCTCAAATCGAGCGTCTGCAAACCGCCGAAACGCGCGATGCCGTGATCGATGTGGACGACGAAATCGCCGACTTTCAGGTCGCGGAAGTCCGACAGGAAGGCCGCCGTCTTCGACCTCTTCCGGCGCGTTCTCTGCGCGCCCGTCCCCGACGCCGCTCCCGCGCCCTGCCCCTGCGCGCCGGGCGCGCGATGCTCCACGCTCGCGCCGTCGTGCGCCTCGTCGAACAGGTCGTGCTCGACGTGAACCACCAAGCCCGCCGAAGGCAACTCGAAGCCGCCCGACAGGCGACCGACCGTGACCAACGCCTGCCCGTCTTCGAGCGCGCCGCCATGCTCGCCCGCCGCTACGACGCGCGCCGCGACGTTGTACTCGGCGAGCATCTCCCCCACGCGCTCGGCCAAGCCCGCGCTCGGCATCGCAAACAACACGCGCGCGTCTGCCTGCGCCTGCACGCGCCGCACGTCCGCCGCCAGATCGGCGATGCGCCCGTGATAACGACGCGCCGCGCGCGTGTTCCACTCGACCTCCGGCGCACGCTCGACCGCCGGGAAGAGGAACAGCGGCGCGGCATTGGCGCGCGTGCGCCCGATTGTCACAGACGCCGCTTCGACTTCGCCCGTGAACCTCTCGTCCGTCGTCGCCGCCGCGCGCCCGAGCGTCCGCAACTCGACGCGCGGCACGCCCGCGACGCCCGCGCGCAACTCCTCCGCCGTCAAATAAAGCTCTTCTGGGCGCAAGGCCACCTCGTCCGCGCCCTCCGTCTCCGCGTAGCGCGCGTTCAAAGTCTCGTAGGTGTTGCCGAGAAAAGTTTCAAGCGCGGCGGGTTCGTCGGCCACGAAGATCGTGTCGCGCTGCAAGTAGTCGAACGCGCTCGCGTGCGTGGAATGGACGAGCGGAACGAGCCATTCCCAGCCCGCGAACGTCTCGCCCTCTTCGGCATGGACGGTGCGGTCGCGCAGAGCGCGCGCATAGCGTTCGTCCGGCCAACGCTCGCGCGCCAGTTCCGCCCACAGGCGGAAATCGTCTGCGCCCAGAGCATACTCGCGCATCGGCACGATCTCGATCTCCTGTCGCTGCGCGATGGACAACTGCGTCTCCGGGTCGAACTCGCGTATGGAGTCAACCGTGTCGCCGAAAAACTCCACGCGCACGGGCGCGTCCTGACCGGGCGACCAGACATCGAGGATGCCGCCGCGCAGCGAGAACTCGCCGACCGCGCCGATGGGGTCTTCGCGCACGTAACCGGAGGCGAGCAGCAGTTCGATCAAGTCTTCGGGCGCGTAGTCGGCGTCGCGCCGGAGCGACGCTCCTGTCGCCAGTAGTTGTTGCGGCGCAATCGTCCGCCGCGCCAGCGCACGCGCCGTCAACAACACGAAACCGCCCTCGCCGCGTGCGAGACGCCAGAGCGTGAGCGCGCGTCGCTCCAGCGTCTCCGGGTGCGGCGACGCGCCCGCGTACGGGTCGCTCTCGGAGGCGGGCAAAGTCAGCACCGACGCACGCCGCCCCGCGCCGCCCTGCTCCTCGCCGTCCCGCCTCTGTCTCAACGCTTCGCTCCAGAAACAGAGATCGCGCTCCCACTGTTCAATATCGCGGCTCGCCTGCACGACCACCGCCAGACGCTTTCCCGTCTCGCGTTGCAACGCCGCCAAGACGAGCGCACGCGCCGCGCCCGAAGTCAGCCCGCTGACCGACACCACGCGCGCGCCGCCCCGCACCTCCGCCAAAAGACGCGCCAACTCCTCGCCTTCCAGCACGCGCCTCAACGCGCCCTCCACCGGCGAACTTTTTTGCACCGTACTACTCATTTTTAAATCAGTGACAAGTGACGAGTGACAGGTGACGAGTTAAAGCAGAACCACTGCCTTTAAACCTGTCCTCCATCTCGTCGCTTATCCCTCGCCACCCGTCATTGTTTTATCTATCCCGTCACCCGTCACTCGTCACTCGTCACTGTCTTTCTAATTCTTTCGATGATGTCGGTCGTCGAGACGCCTTCGATGAAGGGCAGGGCGAGGACGCGCCCGCCCGCCGCTTCGACCTCTTCGCGCCCGTGAATTTCGTCGGGCTGGTAGTCGCCGCCTTTGACGAGCACGTCAGGCAGCAGTTCTTGGATGAGCGTGCGCGGCGAGTTCGCGTCGAAGATCGTGACGTAGCTGACCGCGCCGAGTGCGGCGAGCATCTCGGCGCGCTCCGCTTCGCTCATCACGGGGCGCGACTCGCCTTTGAGCGCGCGCACAGACGCGTCCGAGTTGATGGCGACGAGCAGCGCATCGCCGAGCGCGCGCGCCGCCTCAAGGTAACGCACGTGGCCGACGTGCAAAATATCGAAGCAGCCGTTCGTGAACACGAGCCGCCGCCCTTCGACGCGCAGACGCTCGCGCACCGCACGCGCCTCCTCCGGCGAAAGTATCTTCTCATTCATAATTTGCGAAGCAGTGCAATGCAAAGAATGCTAACACGAAGCGTCTGGAGTAGTCAGCAGTCCGCTGCCGTTTGCCGGTCGTTCGCTCCGAATCTTCGGCGACTCCCGCGCCCCCCGCACGCGGCGGAGCACCGG
>DASWNS010000240.1:0-23505 GCA_036399115.1 Pyrinomonadaceae bacterium
CTCATCACTTTTCGATACTCATTACTCATCACTTTTCGATCCTCATCACTTTTCGATCAACCTGCGGATAGTGTCCACCATTTGGAAGAGGTCGTGCGGCTTGCGCAGAAACTCGTTCGCGCCCGCCGCTTTCGCTTCCCGTTCGCAGTCCTCTATCGAGAACAACATGATCGGCAGCAACTTCCGGTGCGACAGAGTGCGCGCGAACTTCACCACCTCAAGCCCCGTCGTATCACGCAACTCATTATCCACGAGGAGCAGTGCATAGTGTTGTTGGCTGTTCAGAAAGATGCGTGCGCTCGCGCCGTTCTCCGCGCGCCAGGCGTGCCAGCCGCGCAGGTCGAGCAGGTCGCCGACGAGTTGGGCGAGCAGCCCGTTGTTCTCGACGTAGAGGATCGCAGGCTGGTGCACGGGCATGTCGCTCCACGATGGGCGCGAGCATGAAAGTCCATCTTCATCTATGAACATGAGAGGCATTTTGTTAAGATGCGCGCGTTCAAATGTTGAAAATCCGCGACGGTCGTATGCGTAGCTCACCTCAACCTCAAGCGAGTGATGAGCATCGCCGTTGAGTCTGGCAGGCCAACTCTCTCGGCGAACAAGTTACGCAGACAAAGTTTATACCATATATGGTATCCATGCAAGAGTGATTTTGCTGGCTCTGCACTGTCAGGAGGCGACTCCTGATGGTGGGGACACGCTTAAAGCAAGAGCGACTTGCCGGGAAGTTGTTACAGGTTCGGCTGGCGTTCGGACTTTCTCAACAGGACATGCACAAGCGTTTGGATGTCGAAGCTATTATCCCTTACAACCGCATTTCGGATTACGAATTAGGCAAACGCGATCCGCCGCTCGCAGTCCTTTTGAAATATGCTCGCGTCGCCAATGTCTATGTAGATGCGTTGATTGACGATGAATTAGATTTACCTGACCAACTACCCAGCCCTACCAAACACGAAGGCATCACACGCAAACCCGCCCCGCGCACGAAGAAGCGTTGACACTTAAAACACTTAGAGGGTCGCCCCCCGGCGACCCTCTAAGTACTCGCACACTACCCGGCAATAACCCCGCGCGGCGCGTCTCCCTTAACCCATCAACTGCACGCCCCACACGCCCGCGCGCCAGTCACAATCAACCTTCTATACTTTCGCCTCCGCCTCCGGCTTCCGGCGTGACATAACCGCTCAACGAAATATCACCACAGACCCCCGTAATAAAATTTCCCCGCGCCCGAACCGCATCCCCACAACCCTCAAATGCGGACTCATATTACTTTTCCATGTGCCGCACCTTCGGAGTGCGGCAGTGCGCCGAACTCTTTTCAAGCCTTCGAACACTGCCCGTCGAATAGACCTTGCGATAACTGATGCGCTGAACACCGGCGACGAGTGCGGAGCGATGGACGTACCGGCGTCAACCCGAAGCCCGGTTTCAGACAAGGTTCGAGAATCAAGGCTCGACGCCTTGTGCGTTGGGGCATTATGATGCGTGCCGCCGATGTCATTGGAGATCAAGAGCGAGGGAGTGGAGGGCGTGGGGGAGGCTGCGCTGAGGCCGCGCGATCTGTTGGTCGCGGGCGTGTTGATGGCGGCGTTGGCGGGGGTGCGCCTGTGGCGTCTGGATGCGTCGTGCCTGTGGTTTGACGAGGTGTTTAGTGTGCATGCGGCGCGGCACGGGTGGCGGGCGTTGGTGGATTTTGTGGCGTTGGATTTGATTCACCCGCCGCTGTTTTACCTGTCGCTCAAAGGTTGGATCGGGTTGGTGGGGAGCGAGGCGGCGTGGTGGGTGCGTGTGTTTGCGGTGTTGACGGCGACGGCGGCGTGCGTGCCTGTGATGTTGCTGTGTCGTGAGTTGGGCTTGCGCCCGCGCGTGGGGCACGTCGCGCTCGGGCTGATGGCGGCGAGCGGGTTCCTGATTCAGCACGGGCGGGAAGTGCGTATGTATAGTTTGTTGTTGCTGCTCGCCGCGTGCTCGCTGTGGCTCTTCGCTCGTTACACATGGGGCGCGCGGGGGAGGAAGCGGGTCGGCCTCGGCGCGCCGGTGTCTTTGTTTGTGGTGAACCTGTTGCTGGTCTATACGCATTATTACGGTTGGCTGCTGGTGGGGCATGAGTTGATCTTTTTGGCGGTGTGGGGGCGGGAGAGGTTGAAAGAGTTCGCGGCGATGTCGGTCGCGCTGGCCGTGTGCTATAGCCCCTGGTTGTGGATGGTGTGGGAAGCGTCGGGGGAGGGGGAGGGGCTGGAGCAGAACATCGGCTGGGCGATTGCGCCGCGCGTGGCGGAGATCGTTCAGCCGTTTCTACTGCTGCACGAGCCGTTTCGCTTTCGACAGAACACGCATGAGCGTGCGGTGCTGCGCGTGAACGTGTGGCTCGCGCTGGCTGTGTTCGTCCCGGCGTTCGTTGCGCTCGGCTGGCGTGTCGTCGGGCGGCGACGTGCGGGGGCGGGAAAGTTAGAGACGACGAACGGAGAGATGCGCGATGAGGGACGTGACGCGGACGTGACGTTCGCCTTAAAGTTCCTGATCTTTTTTTCGACGGCTCCGGTCGTCGCCGCTTTCCTGCTGGCGCGCGTGTTGCCGCACTCCGTCTGGGGCGTACGCCACTTGATCATCATCGCGCCCGTCTATCTATTGCTCGCGGCCTACGCGCTCTACGCGCTGCGTCCGTTGTGGCTCGCGACGACGATCAGACTGCTCCTCGGTTGCTGGCTCGCGCTCGCGGCGATGCTCTGGCTCGTGCGACGCGCCGAGGTGCCGCCCGTATGGTGTGCGTGGGAGACGCTCGCGCGCCGGGTTGTCGAGACGGAGACGACGGCTGGCGCGGGCGAGGCTGCGACGGGCGAGGGTGGCACGGGGCGCGAGGTTAAGATTTATGCGACGGAAGAACTCGTCGCTTATCACCTGTGGTACGCGCTCAGTCCGGCGGGGTCTGCGCGTTCGGCGGACGCCGGTAGGTTCCGCGTCGCCGCTATCGCAAATCTACCCGGCCTCTCGGAAGACAGGGCGTTTTTCCTGCCGCGCGGGTTCGCCGAAGTGTCGCGTGCGGACGCGGGCGCAGAAGAGCACGGCGGCGAAGGAGCCTTGCGCGAAGAACATTTCTGGGCGGCCTTTCGCGACACTTCCTGGAACGCAGGGCACCCGCTCTTGCGCCTGCTGTCGGAACGCGGCTACGAGATCGAGAAGCGTTTCGAGTTGACGGCTTCGGGGCAGAAGGCTTTCATCGTCTCCGCGCGAAGAAGGCGCGAGCGTTGAGCAAGCCTGCCAGGCGACAGCCGCCCACAGGGCTTCGAGACAGAAACCCATTCAGGCTGATCTCGAATTCGGATTAAACTTCATTCATTTCATTCGCCTTCCGTGGTCATCGGCGCGCCCGACTCTTTCCATGCCGTCCAGCCGCCGTCCATCGAATACACGTTGCGGTAGCCCATGCGCTGGAGATTGTCTGCGGCGAGCGCGGAGCGGTAGCCGCCGCCGCAGTAGAGTATGAGTTCCGTCTCTTTGTCGGGGATAGCCACTTCGATGTCGCGTTCGATGATGCCGCGCCCCATGTGGGAGGCTCCGGCGGCGTGCCCGGCCTGCCATTCGCGGTCTTCGCGCACGTCTATGAGGCGCGCCTGCGGGTTCGCCTCCAAGTGCTCGCGCGCCTGTTCGACGTTGAGTTCGCGGATGCGCGATTTGGCGTCTTCTGCTAATCGTTCGAATCCTTCGGAGTGTTTCATCAGAGGTGTCGGTTCTCCCGTCGCTGGATGAAAAAGACGGGAGGCATTATAATCCCTGTTTGCAACAGCAACCCATAAAATCAAGTATCTATTTCGGAGCGTCGGCGCGCGAGCGGTCTGCGTGAACGGGGGTCGTGCCGTCTCCACTTTTGAGAGGGAAGAGTCTTGGCGACAGAACAATTTGATGTGACGGTTATCGGCGCAGGCCCCGGCGGCTACGTGGCCGCGATCAGGGGTGCGCAACTCGGTCTGAAAGTTGCGCTCGTGGAGAAGGAGAAACGCCTCGGCGGCACCTGCGGCCTGCGCGGCTGCATCCCGACGAAGGCGCTTCTGATGTCGGCGCACAACTACGAACTCGCGCAGCACCTCGGCGACCACGGCATCCAGGTTTCCGAAGTCAAACTCGCTTTCGACGCCGTGCAGAAGCGCAAGGACAAGATCGTTAATAAGAACGCGGCGGGCGTCAGCTACCTGATGAAGAAGAACAAGGTGACGGTCTTCAACGGCACGGGCAAACTTGCCTTGCCGGGCAAGGTCGAAGTGACGGGCGCGGACGGCCAGCGGCAGACCATCGAGACGAAGAACATCATCATCGCCACGGGGTCGGTCGTGCGCCCGATTCCGGGCTTCGAGACGGACGGCGAGCGCGTTGTTAACAGCGATCACATTCTGGAACTCAAACAGGTGCCGAAGTCCCTGATCGTGATGGGCGCGGGCGCGGTCGGCGTCGAGTTTGCCAGCGTCTATTCGCGCTTCGGGACGGAGACGACCATCGTGGAGTTGATGCCGCACCTGCTGCCACTCGAAGACGAAGAGGTGTCGGTCGAACTCGAAAAATCGTTTCGCAAGCGCGGCATCAAGCAGCAACTCGGCACGCGCCTGGAGAAGATGGAGAAGACGGATGCGGGCGTCGTCGTGACGGGCAGAGACGCGAAGGGCGCGGAAGTAAGGCTCGAAGCGGAGATGTTTCTCGTCGCCGTCGGGCGCATGCCGTATCTCGAAGGCTTGGGACTCGAAGGCACGAAGATCAAGGTCGAACGCGGGAACGTGCAGGTGGACGAGTTCTGCCGCACGGGCGAACCCGGCGTGTACGCTATCGGCGACGTGATCCCGACGCCGTGGCTCGCGCACCTCGCGTCGAAAGAGGGCATCCTCGTCGTCGAGCAGATCGCTGGACAGAAGCCGCACCCGATCAACATGCGCCACGTCCCTTCGTGCACCTACTGCGACCCGGAAGTCGCCTCGGTCGGTTTGACGGAAGCGGCGGCGAAGAAGGAAGGCTACGACGTGAAAGTCGCTAAGTTCCCGTTCTCCGCCTCGGGCAAGGCACGCATCCTCGGCGAGGAAGAGGGCTTCATCAAGATCGTCAGCGAGACGAAGTATGACGAACTCCTCGGCGTCCACATCATCGGGGCGCACGCGACGGAACTGATCGCCGAAGCGGGCGTCGCGCTCCAACTCGAATCCACGGCGGAAGAACTCGGGCGCACCATCTTCGCGCACCCGACCGTCTCGGAAGCCATGATGGAAGCCGCCGAAGGCATCCACGGATTGACGATTCATTTTTAAAGACAGTGACGAGTGACGAGTAACGGGTGACAAGTTAAAACATCAAGAACTTGTCTTTAACTTGTCACCCGTCACTCGTCACTTGTCACTTGCGAAGCAACTATGAAGACAGAGACGAAGAATAAATCTGCGAGCAGACAGGGCGCGGCTAAAGGTAAGAAGGCTACGGCGGCAGAGGGCAACGGCGCGAGCACGGCGGCGACGACCGTGGCGGACGAAGAGTTGATCTGCACGACGGAGACGACGCTTGGGCGCGATCAGTTGCTTGAGTTGTATCGCTATCTGCTGTTGACGCGCCTCGTCGAAGAACGTCTGGTGAATCTGTACCGGCAGACGAAAGTGGTCGGCGGCGTCTTTCGTTCGCTCGGACAGGAAGCGACCGCCGTTGGCACCTGCTATGCCTTAGAGCCGCAGGATTTCATCTCGCCGCTCATCCGCGACCTCGGCGCGGTGCTCACCAAAGGCATCCGGCCGCGCGAGATTTTCGCGCAGTACATGGCGAAGGCGTGGGGGCCGTCCGAAGGCCGCGATCTCAACATCCACTTCGGCGACATGTCGAAAGGCTTCATCGGCCCGATCTCGCACCTCGGCGACATGATCCCCGTGATGACGGGCATCGCCCTCGGCGCGCGGATGCAGCAGAAGAACCTCGTGGCGATGGCCTACATCGGCGACGGCGGCATGAGCACGGGCGCGTTCCACGAGGGCTTGAACTTCGCCGCCGTGCAGCGTCTCCCCGTCATCATCATCGCCGAGCACAACTGGTATGCCTACTCGACGCCCACTTCCAAACAGACCGCCGTGGAGAACCTCGCAGACAAGGCCGCGGGCTACGGCATCCCCGGCCACATCGTAGACGGCAACGACGTTATCGCCTGTTATGAAGTGACGAAACGCGCGGCGGAGTATGCGCGTGCGGGCGGCGGCGCGGTGCTCATCGAAGCCAAGACCTACCGGCGCAAAGGACACGCGGAGCACGACGACCAACGCTACATCGCGCCCACGGAGCTTGAGATGTGGGAGAAGCGCGACCCCGTGGATCGCTTCACGCGGCATCTCCTCAAACAGGGCATCGCGACGCAGGCCGAACTTGAAGAGATCGTCGCGGGCGTGAACCGGGAGATTGACGAAGACGTGGCGTGGGCGGAAGAGTCGCCGATGCCGGAGGCGGAGAAGGCCGCTTACGGCGTCTACGATAACTCGATTGTCGCGCCCGCGTTTCGCCCGAAGATTTTCGGGGGCAACTGAATTTTCGGAGACAAGTGAAATATGAGACGTTCAAACCTCGCCATCGCTTTTGTCTTGCTGGCTCTCCTGTCGGGGGCGAAGGCTCGCGGGCAGCAAGTCGAGGAACGCGTGCAACTCAAGGATGGGCGCGTGAGCTTTGTGCTGCCCGCCGGGTTCAAGCCGATGTCGAAAGAGGAGATCAATTTCAAGTTCGGGCGCAACGGCGCGGCTAACGCCCCGGACTTCGCCTACAGTAACGAGGGGCAGAACGTCTCGGTGGCGGTGGGCTTTCGCGGCAGCGGACTTCAGCATGCGCCTTTGGAAGAGTTGAAGAAGGGCATGGAAGCGCAATTCGAGCGCAGCATTCCCGGCGTCGAATGGATCGAGCGCGAGATCATCACGCGCGACGGCAGGCGTTGGATTCACCTGCACTTGAAAGCGGCGGCGATTGACACCGGCGTCATCAACGATATGTACTTCACGATCTTCGACGGCCAACTGCTCCTGTTCAACTTTAATTCCACCATTGCGCAGCACGACAAATACAAAGAGAGCCTGCGCCAGAGCGCGCAGAGCATCA
The DNA here is from genome assembly GCA_036399115.1 of Pyrinomonadaceae bacterium. GTDB lineage: Bacteria > Acidobacteriota > Blastocatellia > Pyrinomonadales > Pyrinomonadaceae > JAIVJZ01. The sequence goes on from DASWNS010000240.1 coordinate 7,099, forward strand.
ACGTCAAATAAGAGGCAGCAGCTTTCTCAACAACATGTCAACCGCAGTTAAAAAAGAGCATAAATCGAACCGCCCGGCGCGCGGCGGCGTGGCAACGTTTGTCGAAGCGATCCGGCAGGGCATCTGGGAAGAGATGGAACGCGATCCGTCCGTCTTCGTGATCGGCGAGGACGTGGGCGCATACGGCGGCGCGTTCAAAGTCACGGACGGGCTGCTCGACGAGTTCGGCGAGGGGCGCGTGATCGATACGCCCATCTCGGAGGCGGCGATTGTGGGCGCGGCCTGCGGCGCGGCCCTGATGGGCATGCGACCCGTCGCCGAGTTTCAATTCATAGACTTCATCTCGCCGGGCTTCGACATGTTGACGAACTACGCGGCGAAGTGTCGTTATCGTTGGGGCGCAGCGTTGCCGACCGTGTTTCGGGGGCCGTGCGGTGCGGGCGTCCATTCGGGTCCGTTTCATTCGGTCAACGCCGAATCGTTCTTCCTGAACACGCCCGGCTTGAAGATCGTCGAGCCTTCGACGGCCTACGATGCGAAGGGCTTGATCAAGGCCGCCATACGCGATCCCGATCCCGTGCTCTACTTCGAGCACAAGAAACTCTATCGCCTGCCGCGCCTGCGCGAAGAGTTGCCGGAAGACGACTACATCGTCGAGATCGGGCGTGCGCGCACGGCGCGCGAGGGGCGCGACCTCTCCATCATCACGTTCGGCGCGCAGGTCTTGAACGCGCTCGACGCGGCGGCGGAGTTGGAAAAGGAAGGGCTGGATGTCGAGGTGATAGATTTGCGCACGCTCGCGCCGCTCGACAAGGAAGCGATCCTACAGACGGTGAAGAAGACGAACAAGATTATGATCCTGCACGAAGCGGCGCGCACGGGCGGCATCGGCGGCGAGATCGCGGCGACGATTGCCGAAGAGGCTTTCGAATGGCTGGACGCGCCCGTCGTGCGCCTCGCGGCGATTGATACGCCCGTGCCCTATTCGCCGCCGCTCGAAGAATATCACCTGCCGCAGATCAAAGACGTGTTGGCAGCGGCGCGCAAACTGGCAGCGTATTGAGAAGCTGTTAGCTTTTCGTGTCTGGCTGACAGCTAATCTTTCATAACTCAGCGAAAGGAACGACGGTCATGCCGAAGTATGTTATCGAGCGGGAAGTGCCGGACGCGGGGAAGTTGTCCGGCGATGCGTTACAGTCCATGTCACAGAAATCTTGCAGCGTCTTGAACGAACTGGGAACGCAGATTCAGTGGGTGCAGAGTTACGTGACGGACGACAAAATCTATTGCGTCTATATCGCGCCGAACGAGGAGATGGTGCGCGAGCACGCGGCGCAGGGCGGGTTTCCGGCCAACCGCATTTCCGAGATCAGGACGATCATTGATCCGACGACGGCTGAGAAAACAGTGACAAGTGACAAGTGACGAGTGACGAGAGGAAAGACAAATTTAAGACAAATTCTTCTGTTTTAACTTGTCACTCGTCACTGTCTTAGGGAGAACATATGAGTACAGAAGTTGTGATGCCGCAGATGGGCGAGTCCATCGCCGAGGGTACGATCACGCGTTGGATGAAGCAGGTGGGCGAGCGCGTCGAGCGCGACGAGCCTCTGTTTGAGATTTCGACCGACAAGGTTGACGCGGAGATTCCAAGCCCCGTCGCCGGGACGCTCATCGAGATCAAGTTCAAAGAGGGCGAGACGGTCGAAGTGAACAAGGTCGTCGCATACATCGGCGCGGAGGGCGAGACAGCCGCCGCTGCTCCTGCGGGCGACGGCGCGGCTGCTGCTACTCCTGCTGCGCCTCCTCCAACTCCGGCAACTCCCGCGCCTGCTGCGCAAGCCGCCGCCACGTCGTCCGCACCTCCGCCGCCTCCATCTATGGCGACGGGCGCGCAAGCGTCGAACACGGCGCAGCCCGCCGGAGCCTCTGCGGCGTCGCCTCAGACCGCCGAAGTCGCGGGCAGAAGTTACGACTCGGAGCGTCCGGGGGCGAAGGCCGAAGGCCAGTCGCTCGCGTCGGGCGCGGGCAACGGCGGCGCACAGGCGGTTGACGCCTCGACGGGCGCAAACGGCGGCGCACAGTCGGTCGAAGATTTGCGTCGCACGAAGTCCAGCCCGCTCGTGCGCAACATCGCACGCGAGCACAACATAGACATCACCCAACTCGAAGGCACCGGAACGAGCGGGCGCGTCACGAAAAACGACATCCTCAGTTTCATCGAATCGGGCGCAACCGCCGCGACGCCGCAGCCGACGACGGCGGAGGCGCGTGCGCCGCAACCGCCACCCGCGATTCAGACGCCGCCCCCGCCGCCGCAAGTGCAGCCGGGCGTGGGCGACCGCGTGGAGCCGATGACGCTCATGCGCAAGAAGATCGCCGAGCACATGATCATGTCGCAGAACACGTCGGCGCACGTCGCCACCGTCTATGAGATCGACATGACGCGCATCGCCAAACTCCGCGACAGGCACAAGGCGGAGTTCCAGCAGCGCACCGGCACGAAGCTCACCTACATGCCGTTCATCTTTCAGGCCATCACAAGCGCGCTGCGCAAATTCCCGATCTTCAACGCGCAGGTTTCCGGCGACCAGATCATCTACAAGCAGGACATCAATCTCGGCATGGCCGTCGCGCTCGACTGGGGCTTGATCGTACCCGTCATCAAGCGCGCAGACGATCTCTCCATCTCCGGCCTCGCGCGCGCCGCAAACGATCTGGCCGACCGCGCGCGCAACAAACAACTCAAGCCCGACGAAGTGGCGGGCGGCACGTTCACCATCACCAATCCGGGCGTCTTCGGCGGACTCTTCGGCACGCCGATCATCAACCAGCCGCAGGTCGCCATCCTCGGCATCGGCACGATTGAGAAGCGCGCCAAAGTTCTGACCACGCCGGAAGGCGACGACTACATCGCCGTCCGCCACATGGCCTACTTCGCGCTCTCCTTCGACCATCGCATCATCGACGGCGCGGACGCCGAACGCTTCCTCGCCTACGTCAAAGGGTTGTTGGAAGCGGGACAGTTTCAGGTATAGCCCGGCGGCGAAAACGCAGCGACGGCTGCAACGCCGCGCATGTCTGGCACAAGCGGGAAAGGGTGACGCGTAACCGTCACCCTTTCCCTTGAGAGTGCATGTGTCATGCAATAGTTCGTTGCGCCGCTGTCTACGGCAGTATTCTCGCCCCGACCCGCTGAACTATTAAATCCGCTTCCTCTCCCGTCGCCTGAGAGATGTGAGGGAGCACCGGTCTTCAAGCTCTTTACCAAACGCAAACCCACAGGGTAGAAAGATATTCTTCCAGATGAAATCACTTGCGCGCTTCGCCGGAGACAGGTCTGCCCGTCCGCTCCCGCTCGCTACAGACCTGCCCTTCTCGCGTCTGTTCACACGCACGATTCGTCGCGCGTCCATCGTGTTTATGATCTCGTTAGCCGGCCTCTGCTCTAACTTCTTGATTCCCGCACTGGCGCAGGATGAAGATGTCACCCCGCCATCGGTCGAGATCAATCAAGCCGAAGAACAGGCCGACCCGACGAACAGCGAGCCGGTTCAGTTTACGGTCATCTTCTCCGAGCCGGTCTTCGGCTTCGAGACGGGCGACGTGACGCTCGGCGGCACGGCGGGCGCAACCACGGCGGAAGTTTTCGACAGCGGCGATCAGATGACTTACACAGTGCTCGTCTCAGGCATGACCATGAACGGCACAGTGGTGGCGAGCATCGCGGCGGGCGTGGCGACGGATGCGGCGGGCAACCGCAACACCGCTTCAATCTCCAGAGACAACACCGTCACCTTCAACGGCTTCGTCGTCCCCGACACGTTCACCGTGACCAAGACTGCGGACACTAACGACAACCTGTGTAACGCGGATTGCTCTCTGCGCGAGGCCATTAACGCGGCCAACGCCAACCCCGGCGCAGACACCATCCTCTTCGACATCCCCGCCTCCGACCCCCGCCGCAACGCGACGACGGGCGTGTACACTATCAGCGTCAGTGCCCTGCTCGGCGCGCTGCCGCAGATCGTCGAACAAGTGACGATTGACGGCTACACGCAGGGCACCATCTCCACCCCGTCCGATACGTCCGACGATGCGCGTCCGAATACGAACCCGCTCTCCGCCGGACTCAACATGCGCCTGCTCGTCGAATTGACCGACGACGCGAGCGGCATCGCCAACGCCAACGGGCTTGACGTGGGAGAGGCCGGTTTCAACAGTCGTATACGCGGCCTCGCCATCTATGGCTTCTCGACCGGCGCGGGCGTCAACATAACGGGCGCAGAAGGCGTGCGCGTCGAGGGCAACTTCCTCGGCGTGCGCGCCGACGGCAGCACCGGCGTCTCCAATAATTACGGCGTCCGCATTACGGGCGCGCCCCGCGCAAGCATCGGCGGGACAAACGCCGGGGCGAGCAATCTCATCTCCGGAAACACGCAGGCGGGCGTGCTCATCACGGGCGTGATAGCGGCGGGTGAAGACCGGAACCTCGTGCAGAACAACCTCATCGGCACCAACGCTCTCGGCCTCGCGGGTCTGCCGAACGCCGAAGGCGCATCGGGCATCAACAAGGGCGGCGTGCTGATCATCGAGGCGAGCGGCGTGCTCGTCGGCGGCGCGGGCGTGGGCAACGTCATCTCCGGTAACAACGGGATCGGCGTCATCATCTCCGGCAGTATTGCGGAGGGCGGCGCACCGGCCACCGACAACGCCGTGCGCGGCAACTTGATCGGCGTCGCCGCCGACGGCGCAACCGCGCTCGCCAATAGCGGCGACGGCATCGAGATCACGAACGGCCAGAACAACTTCATCGGCGGCACAGCCTCCGGTCAGGGCAACACCGTCAGTTCCAACACGGCGAACGGCATCGCGCTCATCGGCTCGCTGTTCGTCGGCGGCGAGAGCAGCAACAACATTATCGCGGGCAACACCATCGCCTCAAACGGCATGGACGGCGTGCTCGTCTCTGCGGGGACGGGCAACCGCATCAACAGTAACTCGATCTACTCGAACGGCCAGCAAGGCATAGACCTGCTCGGCGACGGCGTGACGCCGAACGACCCGAACGACGCAGACCCGCTCGCCGGTCTGAACGCGAACAACCTGCAAAATTTCCCCGTCGTCTCCTTCGCCGTGAGAGACACAGAGACGGGCGTGACGACCATCACCGGAACGCTCGACGGCGGCACGCAGGGAGTTGTCTATTTCATCGAACTCTACGCGAACCCTGCCTGCGACGGAACGAACGGCGAGGGGCGTCTTCCGCTCGGCGGCGTCCTTACCGGCGCGGCTGATGCGAACGGGGATGTCAGTTTCACGTTCCAGACGAGCGCAGACCTGAGCGGGCAGGTGATTACGGCGACGGCCACGGACGAGACGACGAACGACACCTCCGAGTTCTCCGCCTGCACGGCGGTCACGACCACCAGCGCGCCGCCGCAGGGCGTGCCCACGACCGGGCAGATCATCATCAGCGAGTTTCGCCTGCGCGGCACAGACCCGGACGGCGGCGGAGCGGAAACCGGCGCGCTCGACGAGTTCATAGAGATTTACAACAACACCGATTCCGACATCGTCGTCGTGGACTCTTCGCCCCTGCCCCCGCTCACCAGCAACGGCTGGGCGATTGTCTCCTCCGATGCTCCCACCACGGCGAAGTTCGTTATTCCGTCCGGCACGCGCATCCCCGCGCGCGGCCATTACCTCGTTGCCAACGCCGTCGGCTACAGCCTCGGCCTCTACCCGTCCGGCAACGACGGGAGCGTGCAGACGACGGCTATCGAAGACGGCGGCTACAACGTGGACATTCCTGATAACGCAGGCATCGCGCTCTTCCGCACGGCCAACCCCCTGTTCTTCCTGAATCCGGTTGAACGTCTCGACGCCGCAGGGTTCGCCGGAGGCGGCGTCCTCTTCACCGAAGGCACGCCGCTCACGCCGACGGGCGGGGTGACCGCTTCGCTCCAGCACAGCTTCGTGCGCAGGATGACGACGGGGCTGCCGCAAGACACGAACGACAACGAAGCCGACTTCGAGTTTGTCGAAGTGACGGGGGCAACCAGCGGCGGTCGGCGTGCCCGGCTCGGTGCGCCCGCACCGGAGAACCTGACGAGTCCCATCCAGCGCAACGCCCTCATCAAGGCGATGTACGTTGACCCGCAATGCACCTTCGGCACGCCGGAGAGCGCGTGCGCCCGCGTCCGCACGGCACAGGGCGCGAACCCGACCGACGCAGCCTTCGGCACGCTGCTCCTCCGACGCCGCTTCAGGAACGCCACCAACCAGGCCGTCACGCGCCTGCGCTTCCGCCTCGTGGACATCACGGCGGGCACGCAGGAGAGCGGCGGAGCCGACTTGCGCGCGCTATCGGGGAGCAACGTGTCTGTGACTAACTCACGGGGCGAGACTTTAGAATTGAAGGGACTGACGCTTGAAGAGTTGAGCGCGCCCAGCCCTTCGCAGCCTGTCGGCGGGGGCTTGAATTCGTCGCTCTCGGCGGGCACGGTCACGCTCGCGCAACCGCTCGCGGCGGGTAACTTCATCGACGTGGAGTTTCGCATCGGCGTCATGCGAAACGGCAGCTTCCGTTTCCTCGTGAACGTCGAGGCTCTGTTTGCGGAGGCAAACCCCGAGACGGAATTCGGCGGGTCAAACCGGAAGTCGAAGGGCGCGAAGTCCAACGTCAGGAAGCAGGCAAGGTAGAGTGGGAATTTAGCGGCGCGGCGTGACGACGGGCACGCCGCAAAATAAAAGCGGAGGGGCGTGTGAGTAGCTACTCACACGCCCCTTCAACTTTCCATGCAGGGTTGAATTTATCTGCCCTGTCACAGCGACGACTCATCTTTATGAGCGCGCCTGTTTCGGTCTAATCAACGCTGTCTAACTCGCTAGCGAGTCTTCCCCGTCGGGTCGGCCTTCCCGTTAGTTAGTCTTCCCCGCTAGTTATTCTTCGTCTTCGTCTTGGTGTTGGTTCCCGTGTCGGCTCCGGTGCCGGTTCCCGTCCCGGTGGTCGTATCCTGCGTAGACGGGTTGGTGGCAGTCGCGGTGTTGGTCGCCGTGGTGTCGCCTGTCGCGGTCGCCGTGCCGGTGGCTGTGCCGCCGCCGACCGTGCCGGTCGCGGTGGCGGTGTTGGTTGCTGTCGCCGCGCCCGTACCCGTCGCGGTGTTGGTGGCCGTGCCGTCCACGGTCTGCGGGTTGGTGCCGGTGGCCGTATTGGTCACCGTTACCGCACCCGTGCCGGTGGCAGTGGCGGTGGCGGTTCTGCCGGTCACCGTCCGGGTGCCGGTCACGGTGGCAGTGTTGGTGGCGGTTCCCGTCGCCACTCCGGTTCCCGTCCCGGTGGCGGTGGCAGTACGATCCTGAGTCGCGGGGTCTGTGGCGGTGGCGGTGTTCGTCGCCGTGTTAACGCCTGTGGCGGTAGCGGTAGCGGTGGCGGTGCCGTCCGTGTTTGTGAGTCTGGTGCCGGTGGCTGTTCTGGTGGCGGTGCCCGTGAGGGTGTTGTTGCCTGTCGCGGTGGCGGTGCGCGTGGCCGTCGCGTCTCCGGTCAGCGGGTTGGTGGCGGTGCCGGTGTTGGTCGCCGTGTTGATGCCCGTGGCGGTGGCGGTGCCGGTGGCGGTGTCATTATTGTTATCGCCGCCTTTGCCCTTGCCGCTTTTATTCTTCCCGCTTTTACCTCTGCCGATATTACCGGCAGCCGTCTGGGTCGCCGTCGCGGTGGCCGTATTGACTCCCGTTCCGGTTCCCGTCTGGGTGGCCGTGGCGTCGCGTGTGTTGAGGTTGGTGGCAGTCGCGGTGTTGGTCGCCGTGAGCGCGCCCGTGCCTGTCGCCGTGCCGGTGGCGGTTCTGCCGTTGCGTGTGCCCGTTCCGGTGGCCGTCCCCGCACCCGTGCCCGTGTTGGTTCCCGTAGCGTCATTCGTGCCGAGGTCGGTCGAGGTCGCGGTCGCCGTGTTGACGCCCGTGCCTGTTCCGGTGGCCGTGTCATCTATGTCGTTATCGTCGTCCGCAGAGCCGTCCTTGGAGGGAGTGACAAACGAATCGTCGTCGCTGGCAAAAGCACTGAACGCCCCGGCGGAGAGTCCTACCGCCAGAGTGGCGAAAACCGCGCCGAGACGGACGCCGAGCGGACGCCTACCGAACTCCCGCCCCGTCTCTTCATCCTCGATGAGTTGCAGGTAAACGGACGACGGCGATCTTTTCGCAGCGTCGTTCTTCCCGATCAGACTTTCTCTCTCGCTGACCGCCGGAGCGCGGCGGCCTAGTAGTCGTTTCATGCTGAGCATCTCGATATTCCCCCTGTAGTTTACTGCTGTTGAGCGAACCGGTGTGCCGGGCACCGCAGTTAAATCAAATTTGCGACAGTCAACGGACGTGTATCCCGCGCCGCGTGGCTTTGAGACGCGGCGAAATTAGAGCGACGAGCGGTTCAAGCGACGTGGCGACTTCGGAGGCGGCGGGACGCTCAGCCGGGTCTTTAGCCAGCATGCTTGAAATTAGTTCCTGTAGGGGTTGGGGGACGTGTTTCGGGAGCGGCTTCGGCTCCGAGACTAATTGCGGGAAACGCAGCGTGCGATCCCTGCTCTTCGCCTCGCCGCGCGGGAAGGGCGTTTCGCCGGTCGTCGCATGATAGAGCGTGGCTCCGAGTCCCCACACGTCTGCGGCGTGCCCGACGCTGCCGGGGCGGGCAGCCGGGTCGCATTGTTCGGGTGGCATGTACGGGTCGGTTCCGATTGAGTGGCGCAGTTGGGCTGCGCTCTCGAATGATTGTGCGATGCTGAGGTCGATCAGGCGCGGCGGAACTCCCATCACGATATTACTGGGCTTGACATCGAGGTGGACGAACTCTTCGTTCGCCATGTACTGGAGAACGGCGGCGACGTGCAGGGCGAGCGGCAGCAGTTGATCGAGCGGGATGGTCGTCTGTTGCTTGATCAGGCGGCGCAGGGTGGGTCCCTCTAGATGTTCGAGCATCACGTGCGGGTGAGGGCTATCGAGCACGGCGTCGAAGCAGCGCACCAGACAGGGGTGCGCGAGGCGTCGGAGCACTTCGACCTCGCGCTGAAGTTCGCCGCGAGCGTGCTCGTCTTCGGCCTGATCGGGTCGCAGCACCTTCGTCACGGTAATGGCGAAGAGCCGTTCATCCCACGTCAGGAAGACCTCGTAACGATTCCCGCCGGAGAGCCGTTTCAGCACCGTGCGGCCTTCTGCGATCTGCGCCCCGGCCTCGAAGTTCCAACTCGCCTTTTCCTCTTCCCGTCGTTTACTGACTTCGGAGCCGTGTTGACTACTCTCCTCCGCCGCCGGAGCAACCTCTTCATCGCTCTGCCTGCCGCCCGGCTGAGCCGGACGCACCGCATGCCAACGATCCTTGAGCCAGGAGGAACTTCTGGAAACCGGCGAGGAGAACATCTATCACCTCTGATCCGCAGTTGCGCGAATATTCTTCTGCTTTTGAAAAGTTTTCGATAACGGTTGGCCGGAAGAGAGCGCGCAGGAACGCGCAATCTCTATGGAGCCAAACGCCTGCTTTGAGGAGAGGGCTGAACTTTACGTTAAATTTGATAATCAGAGTATTGTTTTTCTATTACATCTTTCTCCCGCTTTCCTGTGAGAGCCGCACGCCCTTCGTCCCGCCCTCTCTCATCAATTATTGCGATAGCGTGAAGATCAAATTCTAAATTGCTCCGGCGCAACCGATCTGCGCGTTTTTGCCATCTAGTAGCTTGACTCTCCTTTAAGGTTTGAAGAGAATCGCAGGCGATTCAGGGAAACCAAAAACAAGTACCTCGTGTGGGTTTGGTCAGTACGGTTCGACGTGGGCGCGCCCGACAACTAGCGTCCGGTGCGCCGCAGCATGTGGTGGCTGCGTGCGCATTTTCTTTGTCGGGCTGAAGCAAAGCCTCGCGCGCTTCGCTATGAAGAGAGACGCACCGGCATCTCTGAAGGAGAGCACCAGCAGCAGCAACAGTCCGAAAATTTTATCACTCAGTTAAGTGGGAGAAAGAAAACAATGAGCGTGAACAAGTCGAAGAGATTCCAAGTGTCAACCATCGCCCTCACCATCGTTTTAGCGTTGGCCTCCGCCGCCTTCGCACAGGACGCGACGGGCAGCAACCAGACCACCGGCAGCGCCAACTCGCGTAGCGTCGCCAGCGGCCAGAAGATGACCGTCAAAGGCGTCGTCACCAGCCGCGACATCGACGCCGACACCTTCGTCGTACAGGACAGCAACGGCGTCAGCACCACCGTGCGCCTGACCGACCGCACCAGCGTTAAATCGAAGGGCGGCTTCTTCGGCGGCGGTTCAACTTACGGTCCCTCGAACATCCTGCGCGGCCTCAACCTCGAAGTCGAAGGGCGCGGCGACGCTTCGGGCAATCTCGTGGCGGAGAAAGTTCGCTTCGGGAGCACGGACTTGAGAGTGGCGCAGTCGATTCAGGCGCGCGTCGATCCGGTCGAGTCGCGCGTCGGCACGGCTGAGAACCGCATCGGGCAGGTCGAACAGAATTCGCAACGCCTCTCAGGCCAGTTGGATGAACTCGCCGCCGTCTCGAACGCGGCGCGCGGCGGCGCGAAGGCCGCGCAGGAGTCCGCCGATGCCGCTATCGCAGGCGTCAACGTGACGAACGAACGCATCTCCGCGCTCGACGACTACGTGGCGCAGCAGACCGTCGCCGTCAACTTCGGCGTCGGCAGCGCGGTGCTCACGCCCGCTTCAAAGACGACGCTCGACCAGATCGCGCAGCAGGCTTTGAAGGCGCGCGGGTATGTGCTGGAAGTGCGCGGCTTTGCGAGCGCGGAAGGCTCGGAAGAGAAGAACCGCATGCTCAGCCAGCGTCGCGCCGATGCCGTCGTGCGTTATCTGGCCTACACGCACAACATTCCTTTGCGTCGCATCGTGACGCCGTTCGGTTATGGCGAGCAGCAGGCCGTCGCCGATAACACGACGCGCACGGGTCGCCAGCAAAACCGTCGCGTGGAAGTGAGCGTGCTCGTCAATCGTGGTCTGATGCAGACCGCGCCCGTCATGAGCACGGCGAAGCCGGACGCGGCGACGACGCCCGACCAGCAACCCGACCAACAATAAGCTACGTGTAACGCGACACAGGGCAGAGGGAAAGGGGGAAGGGCGAAGGTTAAGGGAAGACAGCCGCGGCTTCCTCTTTTTCCTTTGCCCTTTTTCCTTTAACCCGCGCCCCGTCTACGTCGAAGGGTGGCCTCGATGAACTCAACTCAAAACAGACTGCGCGCGCTCCTCCTGCTACTCTCGATCTTTCCCGGCGGGACATTGCCGCTCGCCGCCGCTCCGCGCTTCGAGTCGAAAGCGGAGACGAGCGCAGGCGTGCAAACCGCCCGCAGTAGCAGCAGGCGTCGCCCCGCTCCGGCGAAGACGACGCCGAAGCAGCAGACTCCCGCAACGCAACCCGTACGCGTCCCGCAACTCGCGCCCCGGACGACGCAGGCGACGCAGGCGACGCAGACGCCGCAAGCGACGCCCGTACCCGTGCCGACGCAGACGCCCACACCGCAGCCGCGCGCCACGCGCCCGCCCGTCGCAGACTTCGGGACTCCGCCGCAGAAGACGAAGCCCGACAACGATAAAGTTCAGGATCAGGTGACGGACGACGCCGGGGCGATCAGCGACGACGATGAGATCGTCCGCGTCACGTCGAATCTGGTGGTCGTGCCCGTCTCCGTGACGAACGAGCGGGGCGAGCCTGTGCAGGGATTGAAGGCGACCGATTTTCGTCTGGAAGAAGAAGGACGCGCGCAGGAGATCGCGCATGTGAGCGACGCGGATCAAGTGCCGCTCGACATCGCCATTCTCTTCGACGTGTCGAGCAGCGTCGGCCAGCGTTTCGCGTTCGAGCAGGAGGCCGCCGCGCGTTTTCTCAAACAGGTCTTAAAGCCGATTGATCGCGCCGCCGTCTTCCGCATCGAAGAGACGCCGCGCCTCGAACAACAACTCGCCTCCGCAGAGATCGCTTCGGCCACCCTGCTCAAGATTCCCGCGCCGCAGAGACCGACGCCCACCGCCTTCTACGATTCGACCATTTCGGCGGCGCGTTATCTCGCCGCCAACGCCCCCGGTCGCCACCGGCGCGTCATCGTCGTTATCTCAGACGGCGACGACAACTACAGCGCGCGTGTGAAGGAAGGCGAAGTCGAAGAGGCACGCGCCGTAAATCGCGGCGAGAAGTTGCCCGCCACCGCGCTCACGCGCCAGCGCGAGACGCACCGCAAGGCTCTGCTCGAAGTGCAGCGCGAAGTGCAGCGCGCCGATGCAGTCTTTTATTCCATCAACCCAAGCGGCGGCGGGCTACAGTTCAACGCACGCGGCGCACGCGCACAGGAAGGCATGCAGCAACTCGCCGAGACGACCGGCGGCACCTCCTTCAAACCCGAACAACTCGAAGAACTCGACGACATCTTTCGTCGCATCGCCGCCGAACTCCGCGCACAGTATCTACTCCAATACTATTCCACGAGCGACGCACCCAACGGCAAGTTTCTCAACATCAAAGTCCGCACTCCCACACGCGCCGACGCACGTGTCCGCGCCCGCTCAGGCTACTACGTGAAAAAGTGATGAGTGATGAGTAATGAGTGATGAGTGAGAAGAATTTTTAACTCATCACTCATTACTCATCACTCATCACTTTTTCACTTGTCACTGTCCTAGTGCATTTCCTGCAACACGTCTGTCAGGCGGTTGATGACTTCGAGGAGGGAGCGACCGGCTGCGTCGAGGCGGTTGGAGGAGGCTTGCTGTTCGGCGTTGGCCGCGCCGAGCGCGACGCCGGACAGCCTGATGGAGAAGCGTTCGAGTTCGGGCGTGGTGCGGAAGTGTAGTTCCAACCCGTCGAGTCCTTCGCGTATGTCCTGTAGGCTGCTGATGAGACGGTTCTTCAAGGCGCTCGCCGTCGCATCGGGCTGCCCGCCCTGCCCCACCGCCGCCTCGAAATCCTTCGAGAAGCGTCCGTAGAGATAGACGAAATTTGAGATCTGTTTGATCTTTTCGCCGACGCGCTGCCGCCCGTCCTGCAAGGCGAGAGCGTTGGCGGCAGTGCTCGCGGGTCTTCTGCCGCGCGTCGCCGTGGGACGCTTCGGCGCGCTCGCGCGCCGCTGTCGCGGCTGCGCGAAATTTTCGAGGGGCGTGAGAAGCAACAATAGGCCGGTTAGGGTCAGCGAATAAACGAATCTCAAAATAGTTTCTCCTTGATCTGTAGACGGAAGAGAGAGCCGGATGACGACAAACTATGCCCGCGCGCGTGGCGGCGTCAAGTTGCAAGCGCGCCCGTAGCGTGATTCGGCGTCGCGGCAGCCGCGCTGCTACAATGTGCCCGGACTACAAAGCAAAAACTTGAACCGCCGATTCTTTGCGATGCCGAAAAGAACGTTACAGGTTCGCCGCCTCGGACGGATGGAGTACGGCGCGGCCTACAAAATTCAGAAGGAGATCGAAGCCGCGCGCAAAACGGGCGCGGGCGCGGATACTCTCCTGCTCGTCGAGCACCCGCACGTCCTCACGCTCGGACGCCGCGCCGACGAATCCGCCGTGCTCGCCGCGCCCGAAACTCTGGCGTCGCGCGGCGTCGCGCTCTTTGAGACGAATCGCGGCGGCAAAGCGACTTATCACGGGTTGGGTCAACTCGTCGGCTACCCGATCATCAATTTGAGTCCCGAACGCGAAGATGTGCATCGCTACGTGCGCGAACTGGAAGAAGCACTGATCGCCGCCCTCGCGGATTTCCGTATCGAGAGCTTCAGGATCAAAGGCTTGACGGGCGTGCACACGGCGCGCGGCAAAGTCGCCGCCATCGGCGTCCACATCTCGCGCTGGGTGACGACGCACGGCTTCGCCTTGAACGTCAACACCGATCTCAGTTTCTTCGACTTGATCATCGCCTGCGAAGGCGAACCCGTCACCTCAATGTACGAACTGCTCGGCCACGAGTTGCCCCTGCGCGAAGTGGAAGACCGCATCGTCGCGCGCTTCGCGGAAGTCTTTGAGATGACGGTAACGCCGGAAGATGAATATGCTAACGCTTGATTTCATACGCGAGGCGCACGCGCGCATCCGTTCACGCGTGCATCGCACGCCCGTTATCTCTTCGCGCGCCTTCAACGAGGCGGCGGGGCGAGAGGTCTTTTTCAAGTGCGAAAACTTCCAGCGCGCCGGGGCGTTCAAGATGCGCGGGGCGACGAACAAGATTCTCACGCTCGACGCGGAGGAACGCGCACGCGGCATCGTCGCTTTCTCATCGGGCAATCACGCGCAGGCCGTCGCGCTGGCGGCGCGCGATGCGGGCGCGCGCGCCGTGATCGTGATGCCGCAGGACGCCCCGCGCGCGAAGGTGGCGGCCACGCGCGGCTACGGCGCGGAAGTTATCTTCTACGACCGGCAGCGCGACGACCGGGAAGCCGTGACGCGCGATGTGGCCGAACGCGAAGGGCTTGTGCTCGTGCCGCCTTATGACGACTATTATGTGATGGCCGGGCAGGGAACGTGCGCGCTGGAGTTGCTTGAGGAGACTGCTGAACTGGATGCGCTCGTCGTGCCTTGCGGCGGCGGCGGTCTGTTTGCGGGGGCGAGCGTGGCGGCGAAGGGCATCCGCCGGGAGATACTCTGTTTCGCCGTCGAACCGGAGACGGGCGACGACACGCGGCAGTCTTTCCGGCAGGGCGAGCGCGTGTCGATCCCGCCGCCGCCGACCATCGCGGACGGCGCACGCCTGGAGTCGCCGGGCGCGCTCACGTTTCCCTTCGTGCAGCAGCACGCGGAGGACGTGTTGACCGTCTCGGATGCGGAACTGGTCGAGGCTCTGAAGTTTCTCCTCTTTCGTTTGAAGATACTCGTCGAGCCGACGGGCGCGCTCGGCGTCGCGGCGGTGCTTTTTAATAAACTTCCGGCAAACATTCGACGCATCGGAGTTGTAATCTCCGGCGGTAACATAGATGCAGACGCGCTGGCGCGGCTCGTGCAGGAAGAGTAGCCGCGTAGAAACCCTGCGACAGGCGTTAGACGTTTCAACTTCGCGCCAGAGGAAAGCCGGAAGCAGGACACTACGAACTCAGGGAGTTAGTGATGGACAAAAACAATTCGCTCAAAGAGCCTTTGCAGGTGGAGAAGAATGCTCCGGTGCGCAACGTCGTGCGCTTCTGGTTCATCGCGCTCGCGTTGATCATTATAGGCTTGCTCATCATCGGCCTGATCTTCGGCAACTTCGGAATACAGAGGTGACGGGCGGGCGACAGGCGACTCCGGCAAGTGTTAAAATAGCCGCAAGTCAAAAATCATTGTGGAGCGAATTTAATTGAGCCGCGAGTTAAAAGTCATCAGCAACAATCCGCCGCCGCCGCAGGGACGCCCGACGGGGCGCAAGCCCGACTGGTTGAAGATTCGCATCGGCGACCCGACGAATCAGAACCACGTGTTCAATTTGATCGAGGGGTTGAACCTGCACACGGTCTGCCAGGAGGCGCGCTGCCCGAACATCTTCGAGTGCTGGTCTGACCGCACCGCCACCTTCATGCTCGGCGGCGACATCTGCACGCGCCACTGCGGCTTCTGCGCCGTCGGCAAAGGGCAGCCCGGCGCGCTCGACCCCGATGAGCCGCGCCACGTGGCCGAAGCCGTGCGCCATCTCGATCTCGCCTACGCCGTAATCACTTCCGTCAACCGCGACGACCTGCCGGACGGCGGCGCAGGCCACTGGGCGCAGACGATACGCGAAGTGCGCGCGGCCAACCCCGCGTGCAAGATCGAAGTTCTGATTCCTGATTTCAACGGCGACGAGGCCGCGCTCGATACAGTGCTCGACGCACAGCCGGACGTGCTCAATCACAACACCGAAACCATCGCGCGGCTCTACCGTCGCGTGCGTCCCGATGCGAAGTACGCGCAGACGTTGACGCTGCTTGAGCGCGCCGCGCGCCGACGCGACGCGGAGGAGCGCGGGATGCTGACGAAGAGCGGCATCATGGTGGGCTTGGGCGAGACGTTCGAGGAAGTCGTCGAGTTGATGCGAGATTTGCGCGCCGTCTCATGCGACATCATGACCATCGGGCAGTATTTGCAACCGCACGCGCGGCGTCTGCCGGTCGAACGCTACGTGACACCCGAAGAGTTTGCGCGCTGGCGCGACGTAGGGATGTCGATGGGCTTTCATCACGTCGAGTCGAGTCCGCTCACGCGTTCTTCGTATCACGCGCGGCAGCAGGTGGAAGGCACTGCGCAGGAAGAGACGAAGCGCGACGAAGAAGCCGTCGCCGTGAGTTAACCGCCGGACATTTCGCCGGAAAGCACGAGGACACGAAGTTTACTGCTTCGTGTCCTCGTGCTTTCCTGGTTGCGTCTACAAGGCCAACCGCTCGAAGTGCTTTATCCGCGCAAGTCAGGCCGCG
>DASWNS010000241.1:0-15829 GCA_036399115.1 Pyrinomonadaceae bacterium
GAGCGACGGTATCATCTCGGGTTGGTCTGTGTTCATGCCGAGGATTTCGAAGCCGCGTGCCTGAAAGCGCGAGTAGGCGAGTTTGAGATAGGGCAACTCGGTGCGGCACGCCGGACACCACAGCCCCCAGAAATCTATCAACACGTACTTGCCGCGAAACTCGGAGAGCCTTCGTTTCTTGCCCGCGAAGTCTGTGAAGGCGAAGTCGGGCACTTCGCCGCCGATGCGCAGTTCGACGCGCTTGTAGTCGGAGGGCGCGTGTGTGCGCAGCAGGATGATGTTCTTCTCCACATCGACGCGCTTGGCGGAGACGTACTCGCCGCCGACGCGAAAGACGATTGTTTCGTCGCGCGCTTCGGCAGCCTCGGGCGAGAAGCGATCCATGTCAATCTGGCCGTCGCCGTCGCCGTCAATCCCGACCCAACCGTTCGTCGCGCTGATCTTCTTCGACTGCGGCTTGTAGCCGAATTGCACGAGCGTCTTCTTGCCCGCCACGTCCACCTGCCCGCGCGCATAAGCCGTCTTTGATTGCAGGAGCATCCGCTCGTCTTCGGCCATCTCGTTCCAACGAACGTTGCGCAGGTATTGCACGTAGAGCGGGAAGTTGTTGAACAGACCGCCCGTGAGCGGCAGCTTGAGCGTGGCTTCGAGGATGTAGGGGCTGCCGTCTTCGCCGCGCGTGAGGGCGAAACGCTCGTTGTCGGACATGAGGCCGTCGAGGTTCAGGTCGGCGTAGAGTTGCGGCGTCTCGTCCTCCACTTCGACGAGCAACGCGAGGATGACAGACTTGTCCTGCCCCGGATGATGGAGGCGGGAGGCCGTGATGTGTGCGCCCGCTGCGTCGAGCGGGGTGGCGAATTTAACTTTCGACAAGTCGCGGAGCGGTTTGAGTATAACTTGATCGAGGTCTTCGCGGTTGGCGACGAGTTCCGCGTCGAGCTTGCCTGTGTATTCCGTGTCGGCGGCGCGTGCGGCAGCGGGCATGAGCAGCAGCCCGCACGCCAACACCAGCATGAGCGCGAACGCGTGTGCGCGCAGGTGTGCGCGCGGATTTTGGGGACGAGGGAAGTGAGACATCCTGGTAGTTCCTTTTTGGAGCGTGTAGAGACTTGGGAAACGAGCCGGGGGATGGCTGCGCGGCTTCTTTGACGGGCGAGATGGTAAGCCAGCCGCGCACGGACTGTCAAAGATATAAGCTCGACGGTAGCGCCGCGTCTAATCCGTTGCGCACCGGCGCAGACGCAAGGGAGCGCAGAGGAAGTGGAGCGGGCAGAGCAGATGAAGAGACGGCTTTCTCTCTTTTATATTGACAACGACGCGTCTCCGCGCATATCGTGCCCGCGTTTAATCGCTGGCGATGTCCTCGCCTTTGCTGGCCTCATAAACCCACAACAAAGGAGATGGAATAACCTCATGGCTACAAAGAAAGCTGCGTCTCAGGGCGCGAATAAAGGCGAGACGGCTGAGAGAAGTCGAGCGGCCAAGAAGATCGACGCGAGCCGCAACGGGGGCGCGAGCAAGAAGCTCGGCGCGAATGAGAGGATCATTCACGTCCCTGCGAGTCAGGGCAAGTGCACGGACTGGCAGGCGGTGCAGGATAGCAGGCCGCCGCTCGTGCCGCGTCTGCGCGTGACGGGCAGGTGCACCTTCCCGACGCCCGGTTATAAAGTCACACTCAAAGAGTCCGTCCCGCAGGGCACCAACCCGCGCATCCTCCTGCTGACCAAGACCGTCAAGCCGCCGAGAGGGATTCAGCCTCAAGTGTTGCAGACCATTCTGGTCGGCTACGAGAAAAAGAATGCGACGACGACTTATGACAGCGTCACCATTTTGCCCGAAGTGAAGACCATCAAAGTCAAGCAGGTCACTTAAAGCACGCGCCCGTTATAGACGCAGGACGGGCGACGTTTGATCGCCCGTTCAGGTTCTCAACATTCGTCGTCTCCGGCGCGGGTGGATAACGCTCACGCCGTAGACGACCGCATCCCGCCTTCTCCCTCTGTAGCCTCCAGGGCGCGGCAACGCCTCACGCAGCGGCGTTAGCCAGAAGCCTCCGCCACTCTAAATTCACCGGCGCGAAACTCGAAAAAACTTCCGCTCGCCGAGTCTCTCTGCACGCCCGTGCATGACGGCGGCGCAACCGCGCCGGTTCTGGCCTCCGGCTTGCTTTAAAGAGCGGGCACAAGTTTATTTTCCGTTAAGCGACAGGAGTATTTCCCTTGAATCCGCGCCTCCCCCTGTCCGGCGCGGCGCGCGGCGTAGTGAAAACCTACACCGTCGCTGACCGCATTCGATAACACTTCGACACAAGTTTTCCGCTGCCGTGGAGGGACAAGCAGGTGAATAAAATCAGATTAACAGTCGCGTTAATGTTGGTCTTCGCGCTCTTGAGCGTCACTCCGGCGACGTTCGCGCAACGCAGGCGTCCCGTCGCGCCGCCGCGCCGCACCACGCCCGCGCCGCGCCGCACAACGACGCGTCCGCCCGCGCGCACGACGGCGACGGTAGCCGACACGCGCCTGACCGGACTCTATCGTCTGGACTTCTCGCGCAGCGACGACCCGCGCGCAGCCGCCGAGCGTGCGACCACCTTTCTCCTGCCCGAAGAGCAGGCGCGCGTCATCGAGAGTTTGACGGCGCGACTCACTTCACCCGACCAGATCGCCATCGAACGGCGCGGGCAGAACATCAGCATCGGCTCGACGCGTGCGCCGCGCGTCAACTTCGACGCCGACGGGCGCACGCGCACCGAGCAGGCCGAAGACGGCCATACCGTGACGACGCGCGCCGCGCTCTACGGCGACCAGTTGATGATCAGTTCCAGCGGCAGCCACGACGACGAGTTCTCCGTCAACTTCGATTCCATAGACAACGGCACACGCCTGCGCGTCACGCGCCGCATACGCGATGAGCGCGTCGCGCAGCCCGTCGTCGTGCAGAGCACTTACAACAAGATTTCCAACGTTGCGCGGTTCAGCATCTACGGTGAGCCGGAGTCCGCGCGCACCGCGACAAACAACACCGCCCGCAACGCCCCGCCGCGCAACCTGCCGCCCGCGCGGCGCACGGGGACAACGCCGGAGCAGCCGCGTGCGCAACAAACGCCGCAGCCGCAGCGACGCTCCACGCCGCCTGTCATCAGGAATCGAGAGCCGCGTGCGCAACAGCCGCCCGCGCCCGCTTACGAAGGTTTCGTCATCGGCAACAACACGCAGTTCATCACCACGCTCGACAACAATCTGAGCACGGACGGCTCGCGTGAGGGCGACCGCTTCACCTTGACCGTGCGCGAGCCGTCCGTCTTTGCGGGCGCAATTATCGAAGGCACTGTCTCGCGCCTGTCGCGCGGCGGGCGCGTCTCCGGTCGCTCCGAGATATTGCTCAACTTCGAGCGCATACGCCTGCGCGACGGGCGCACAGCCGATTTCAACGCCTTCATCGAGAGCGTGCATCCGTTGGGCGGCGAAGAGGTGCGTGTGGATAACGAGGGCGGCGCGGGCGTGCAGGAGGGCGATAGCCAGACCGCACGCACCACCCAACGCGCGGCCATCGGCGCGAGTATCGGCGCGATCATCGGCGCGATCTCCGGCGGGGGCAAAGGCGCGGCCATCGGCGCGATCATCGGCGCGGGCGCAGGCGCAGGCTCCGTCTATGCGCAGGGACGCGACGACCTCGAACTTCGCTCCGGCACCGAACTCGTCCTGCGCGCCGCAGGCGCACGCTAGATGCGAACTCGCGTCAAAAGGTAAAACTTCATCGGCCAGTAAAGATTGCGTACCGCCTCAGTCGCGCTTTAAACGCGACGCTCCGGTGCGCAATTTTTGTGTACTATGACGGAAAGGAAGGAGGCAGCGACATGACAGGCGAAGAGATTGACGCTTTGTTCAAACTCGTCGGCGGTTTGGTGGAGAGGAAAAACGGGAAGGCTGAAAGTTAAAAAATTTACCTTTTGGCCGGGCAACCTTTTGTCCCCCCGTTGCATCTTAATCCCGCTTTCACAATAGTCGTTTGCGTCCGCAACAGTCGTTTACGCACAACAGTGGTTTGCGTCGGTTTTCTTCAAGCAGTTATTACGTAAACAAACAACCTCAAGCATTCTACCGGGAACGATGATTTAAGGGTCGATCCCTGTTTACGTCGCACTTCACCCCCCATTCTTGACGGGTTCTTTGCCCACCCTCACCGGTGGGCACTGTCGATCCCCAACTCGGTTTTTTAATCACCAGAAGGAGAATATTTATGCGCCTTGCGAATTGCACACGTCGCCGACGCGGATGGAAGAGCATCCTCACGACGACGAGTTTTCTATTCCTCTTTAGCGCGTGCGCTTCACTGACAGCGTTTGCGCAGGATACCCCCGCCGCCTCCCCCAATTCAGACCAGGAAGTAACCGTGACCGACATCTTGAAACTCGAAGGCCGCGTGCTCGGCGAAGGCACGAACAACAAAACGGTCGGCCAGCATAAAGTGAAAAGCTATCGCGTCGAAGAAGTGACGCTGCCGCGTATGCAGGAAGTTAAGATCAAAGGCGAGACGCGTTCGGTCGGCAGGGCTTTCCGCGTGACGATCAAAGGCGGACCGTTTCCCGTCCGCGCCATGCCTGCCGTCATCTGGTTAGACGAGACGGCTATCGGCTACGGCATCGAGAACGAAGAACTCACAGAGATCACCGCCATCACCTACGACGAAGCCGCGCTCACCGAAGGCGCCACCATCTATCTCTCTTACGGAGACAAGAAGAACAAAGAAGACCGCTCCGCGTTGCCCGAGAAATTGAAACTCAACGGCGTCGCCAAAGGGGGTAACCAATAATGAAGACCTCACACCTTAATCGCCTCATCGCCTTTGCTTTCCTTATGTTCCTGAGCGTCGCGAGCGCGAGCATTACGCAGGCACAAACCCCTGACCCCGGCACGACCGGCCCCAACGCCGTCACGCGTGAAGAGTACAACTACGGCAACTCTGTCTTCCAACCCACAGGCTTTCCCATTGCGGTCGAAGTACGTGCCTCCATCCACTACCCGACGAGTTTGAGCGGCGGCCCTTACCCGGTCATCGTCTTCATGCACGGACGCCACGCCACCTGCTACCGCAGTTCGACCGCCGCGCTGCGCTGGCCGTGCCGCTCGACCGAGCAGCCGATCCCCAGTTTTCAAGGCTACGACTATATCGCGCAGACTCTGGCAAGCAACGGCTACGTCGTCGTCTCCGTCAGCGCAAACGGCATCAACGCCTACGATAACAACGTAAACGACCTCGGCATGCAGGCGCGCGCCGAACTCATCCAGCATCACCTCGGTCGCCTGAACACTTTCAACACGACGGGCGCTACGCCCTTCGGCACGAAGTTCGTCGGCAAACTCAATCTCTCGAAGGTGGGCACGATGGGACACTCGCGCGGCGGCGAGGGCGTGGTCAAGCATTACGTCTATAACGCCTCGCTCGGCTCGCCCTACACGGTCAAGGCCGTGCTCCCGCTCGCACCCGTCGATTTCAACCGTCCCGTCGTCAACAACGCCGCGCTCGAAGTGATCCTGCCTTACTGCGACGGCGACGTGAGCGATAATCAGGGCGTGCACTTCTACGACGACGCGCGCTACAACGTCGCGGGCGACACCGGCGCGAAGCACACCATTCAGGTGATGGGCGCGAATCATAACTTCTATAACACCGTCTGGACGCCGGGCATGTTCCCCGCCGGAACCGCCGACGATTGGGGCTACGTCACGGGCGGCTCCACGGACGGCCACTGCGGCACGGGCGCAACCAATAAGCGTCTCACCGCCGCGCAGCAACGCGGCACGGGCTTGGCTTATCTCTCGGCTTTCATGCGCGTCTACGTCGGCGGCGAATCGCAATTCCTGCCGCTCCTGACGGGCGCCGCGCCGCCCCCTGCTTCCGCGCAGACGACCAACCTGCACGTCTCCTATCACGCGCCCGACACGGCGACGACCAGACGCGACGTGAATCGTCTGCTCACTTCGACCAACCTGACGACCAACACGCTCGGCGGCGCGACCACGCAAAGCGGACTCACCCCGCACGACCTGTGCGGCGGCAACTCCCCGCAACCGCTACACTGCCTGCCCTCGACGCAGGCCACCGCGCGCCAGCCGCACACCACCGTCAGCGCGAGGTCTACGCTGCGCGGCTTGAGCCAACTCCGCACCGGCTGGAACGCTTTCGGCTCAACCTACACGAACAATCTGCCGGTCGGCACGGGCAACGTGAGCGGCTTTCAGGCGCTCCAGTTCCGCGTCAGCGTCAACTTCAGCGATACGCGCAACGCCTCCAACACGCCGCAGAATTTCAGCATCGTCTTAACCGACGGCGCGGGCGCGACCTCAACCGTTCGCGTCGGCGACGTGTCCGGCGCGCTCTTCTACCCGCCGGGTTCGGTCGGCCCCGTGCCGAAAGTTCTCTTGAACACCGTGCGCGTTCCGCTCTCGTCCTTCACGGGCGTTAACCTGACGGACATCCGCTCCGTCAAATTCAACTTCGACCAGACGGGTGCGGGCGCAGTGCTCATCTCCGATCTGGCCTTCGCCTCCGCCCCGACCGTTCCCTAACGCGGCGCGCGCAGAGAAACAGACCTCAAGAGGCGACGGAGTGAAAATCTCCGTCGCCTCTTTTTTAGTCTATTTGCCGCCCGCCGCGAGCAACCGCCGGATGGTATCCAGAAGCAGGTGCAGATCGTGCGGCTTCCTGAGAAATGCGTCTGCGCCTACGCGCTTCGCTTCCTCTTCATAGTCTTCGATTGAAAACAACAGAATTTGAAGACCTTTCCGGTGCGCGGACTCACGCGCGCACCGCACCAGTTCGATCCCCGACATGTACTGTAGTTCGTTATCTACGAGCAGCAGATCATAGGGTTGCTCGCTGCGCAGAAGAGTTCGCGCGGATGTCGCACTGCGCAGATGTTGGACGTTCCAGCCCGCCAGGTCGAGTACATCACGCACGAGTTGCATGAGGAACATATTGTTTTCGACGTAGAGAATAACCGGCTGTGGCATGACTGTGCTCCGTTGCTGGCGTGGGTGTGTGCGTTCAAGTAAGGAATCAGGTATGAGCATGATGCGAGTTCTGCTAAGATGCGGGCTGTTCCAGGTTTGAAAATCCGCGACGGTCGCATGCGTAGCTCACCTCAACCTCAAGCGAGTGATGAGCATCGCCGTTGAGTCTGGCAGGCCAACTCTCTCGGCGAATCCGATACGCAAGTACATTCTATACGGTACACCGTATAGAGGCAAGTCGTCGCGCGCAATCCGTGTCTCATCGGGAGGATGCTCCTGATGGGCAACGCACGCCGCAGGCCGAAGCGTCTGGCTGAGAAACTGCTACAGATTCGGAACTCTCTCGGTCTTTCTCAACCGGAGCTATACAGTCGCTTGGGAGTCGAAGATGAGATTACTTATCACCGAATCTCGGAATATGAGCGAGATAAGAGCGAGCCAACCCTGATGGTTCTCCTCCAATACTCCCGCGTCGCAGGCGTCCACCTGGAAGACATCGCCGACGACGAACTCGACCTCCCCGAAAAACTCCCCGGCAACTACAGGCATGAAGGCATCCGGCGCAAGCCTTCGTCTGGTAGCAAGTCGAAGCGTTGACAGTTGCGCCAACAACAGCCTGAGCCACGCCTCTCACGTCGCGCCCCACCGCGACATTCTTGTGTACAATATCCATGTACGGAGGCACTGAAACGATATGACAAGCGAAGAGCTGGAACGCGCAATAGAGTTTTTGTTGAAGAGTCAGGCAGCTTTTGAGGCCAGTCTGGCCGCAAGTAAAGAAGCTTTTGAGGAAAGACAAACAGCTTTTGAAGAAAGACAAACAGCTTTTGAGGAAAGACAGGCAGCTTTTGAAGCGAACCAGGGTACTTTTTCGGCGAGGCAGGAGCGCACGCAGGAGCATCTCGACCACCTAACCCGCGTCGTGGGGAACATTGCGGAGATAACGCAGCGCAATTCGGAAGATATTGACGTTTTGGTGAAACTCGTCGGCGGCATAATTGAACGCGGAAACGGCAAGACGGAGAAGTAAAGTCGCTTGTCGCAAATTTGCGCTCGCGGGGTTTGTCATCCCGACGCGAGCGCAAGTTCCCCTGTAGAAAATCCTCTCCTGAAAAATCGACGAAAGATAATTATACAGTCGGACTCACTCTCTCAGGCTCGTCAGCCTGTGCCTGCTGTGGCGTCTCCTTAATCACTTTGCGGCATGCCGCACTCTGCTCGTATCAATGAGAGCCTGATCTCGCCGCCGACGCCGCCGTGACGCGCAGAGACGAGAAAGGCGAGGCACTTTTCGGTGGCCTCGCCTTTCCCTGATCTGTTCGCCCCGTAGAGACGATATTTGATTAGTGGCGGTCGTGACGGTGATCGCAGTGGTGGCAATTCTCCGCCGCTTCCTCTGTCCAGTAGACGTGTGTGATCGTTTTCGAACCGTTCGGGTTAGACCTCTCGTAGATCGAACTACGCCCGTTATGGGATTGGCTGACGAGATGTCCCCAGCTAATCGGGTCTTCCGTAATATCAGAACCCGCATCTTCCCCCGCCTCATGAGCCGTGGATGTCGTGCGCGCACCGACGGTGGTGGAACCGTCGAGGTGCGCATAGATGCTCTCAAGCAAGGCATAGTCGTGCGAGTTCGGGCGCGTGCTGACGGTGCTCGTGGCGTTCGCGCCGGTGTTTGAGAAGTAGTCCATGCACGTATTCTGCGAGGTGCCGTTCTCGCTCGTGTGGCCGAGGCCGAACGTGTGCCCGATCTCCTGACACATCACGTGTCGTCTCTCGTTGGGATTGTTGTAGGTGGCCGTGTTGAAGTAGGTGTCGTTCATCTTGGCCGAACCTTGCGTGATGTGCTTCGTGCCGCTGAGGAGGTTGATCGAGGCGATGCCCAGCCAGCCGTTGTTGCCGTAGCTGCCGTTACAGACCTGTACCGTCCCGCGCACCATCCCGCAGGCCGAACCCGCCGAGCCGGTGTATGACGACAGGTTCAGGACGGAGGATGCGCTCCAATCGGAGATCGACCCGCTATACGCGGTACCCCAGGCGGAAGAAAGGTTTTTCCCGACCCTGAGCGTGAAGGGGTTCGAGGTGCGCGCCCAGTGATAGCCGTTCCACGAATGGTTGGCGGAAGTGACAGCGGCGAAAGTGGCGATGACCGACAAGGCCAGGACGACGAGCAGGATGCGACGACGAGAAATTTTTAACATTGGAGGCTCCTTATTCTTTCCGTGGTAGGGGTTGCGCCGCCGCTCACACCAGACGGGGGGGCGCAGTTCGGAGGGGCGGCGGAAGGATGATTCTTCACGTCAACCCAGGACGAATAAAGTGTGATGGATACTCGTGCGCGAGAAGTCCGCGCACGCATCTTCGCTTTGAGGGATGATGCCGGGTAGGCTGAAGACAGTGAGGCCGGATGTACGGTCACTAAAGTATTATGTGAGAGCTAAGGTAAAGATGAGGTTGAAACTGAAACCCGTTGATCGAACTTGTCGCTGCCCGCTTACACGAAGCCCCGCCCGAAAAGTATAAAAAGTTAAACTGTGGGAAGGAACATCTGTGGGAACAGAGCGGCGGGAGCATAGCAGTGAAGTATGCGCGTCGCAACAACATTCGTCGCCCGGCCTGGACAGGAACAAAGTATTTACTGGCCGAAGTTGCTATCCCGCTTCCGCAGAGGGAAATTACGTGCGCGCGGCTGCTGAGTAAAGCGCGACTGCTCGCTGAGAGGTGAACTTTATTCGACGGATTTGAGCATCAGGAGGCCGTCACCGCCGTTGGAGTAGTAGCGGGGGAGGCGTTGGGTGACGGTGTAGCCGAGGTTGCGGTAGAGGTTTTGCGCGCCGCTGTTGACGGAGCGGACTTCGAGGCGGATGGTGCGGACGTGGCGGCGGCGGAAGTTCTCTTCCACCTTGACGAGCATCTGTGCGGCGATGCCGCGCCGACGGTGTTCGGGGGCGACGCCGAGCGTGGTGATGTGGCCGGTGTTCTGCGGTTCGACGAGGCCGACGATGAAGCCGACCATGAGGCCGTCAGGCGTGACGGCGCGATAGGCGACCGATTCGGGCGAGGTTAAAAGATATTCGAAGGTGTCGCGGCTGTAGGCTTCGCCGTCCACGAAGCAGCGTTGGTCAAGTCGCCAGCATTCGTCGAGTTGGGAGATGGTGAGCGGGCGGATGTCGTAACGCACCTCGGGGAGCGAGGACGCTTGCGTCGCGCCCTCCGTCGCGCGATTCTCCCCCTGCGCCTCGTCGCCGTTCGCGGACGCTTCTTTCGACGGCGCAAACAGGCGCGAGCGAATTTTTTTCAGCACTGCCATAAGAAAAGTGACGAGTGACGAGTGACAGGTGACAAGTTTACACTGCGCGCCCCTCGAACCTGATTTTATCTTGTCACCCGTCACTTGTCACTCGTCACTGCTTTAACTCGTCACTCGTCACTCATCGCTTGTCACTGCCTTTAAATGATGAGCATGCAATCGCCGTAGCTGTAGAAACGATAGCGTGCGGCGACGGCGTGGCGGTAGGCTGCGAGCGTGAGTTCGCGTCCGGCGAAGGAGGCGACAAGGACGAGCAGCGACGAGCGCGGCAGGTGGAAATTGGTGACGAGCGCATCCACGCTTCTGAACCTGTAGCCGGGCGTGATGGTGAGCGTCGCGCTGCGCGCGCCCGGCGTGAGGCGTCCCGTCGAATCGTCTGTGGCGGATTCGAGCGCGCGCACGGAGGTGGTGCCGACGGCGATGATGCGTCGCCCGCTTGAGCGCGCATCGTTGAGCGTCGCGGCGGCCTCCGGCGTGATCTCGTAACGCTCGGCGGCCACCGCGTGTTCGCTTAGATCGTTCACGCGCACGGGCGCAAACGTGCCGTAGCCGACGTGCAAGGTGATCTCCGTGACGCAGACTCCGCGCGCGCGCAATGCTTCCAGCACGCGCGGCGTGAAATGAAGTCCGGCGGTCGGGGCGGCTATCGCGCCGAGACGTTCGGCGTAGATCGTCTGGTAGCGTTCGCGGTCTGCGGTGCGCTGTTGCGAGAGGGAGGATGCGTCCGGCTCGTCCGCGCGTTTGATGTAGGGCGGCAGCGGCACCTGCCCGATCTCTTCGAGCAGCGCGTGAAAATCTCCCGCGCAGTCGAAGCGTACGGTGCGTTGGCCGTCGTCGCGCGCGTCGATAACTTCTGCGCGCAAGCGGCCTCCGCCGAAAGACAACTCCTGACCGCGCGCCAGCCTGCGCGCCGGACGCGCGAGCGCATCCCACACGGACGGCTCACGCTCTGCGAGCAGGAACAGTTCGACCCGCCCGCCCGAAGGCTCGCGTCGCCCGACGAGTCGCGCCGGAAAGACGCGCGTGTTGTTGACGACCAACTGGTCGCCCTCGCGCAACTCCGCAGGCAGTTGAGAGAAGGAACTGTCGCGCCACGAAGCGCGCACGCGATCCAGCACGAGCAGGCGTGAAGCGTCGCGCTCTGCGAGCGGGGCTTGCGCGATCAACTCTTCGGGCAGTTCGAAGTCGAATTCGGAAATCAACATAAAAAAGAGGGGAAAGGGGAAGGGGTAAAAGGGAAGGGAAACTACGCGCGACTTCGTTGCCGCACGCCGGTTGTCCACTCCTGACTCTTTCCCACTTCCCCTTCCCCTTGACCCTTACGAACTATGCCTGCGGCATGGCGGGCGTCTGCGTCTCGCCGGGCGGCACGGTGTCTGCCAGTTCCTCGTGCGCCGTCGAGTGCTCCTGGTGAAAGACGACGGAGAGTTGCGCGCCGAAGAGCAGGATCAAACTCGACACGTAACTCCACGTCAGCACCGCGACGACCGCGCCCACCGAACCGTAAATCTGATCGTAGTGAAAATAGTGCAGGCTCGACGCGAAGATAAACTTCGCCGCTTCCCACAGGAGTCCGGCGACGACCGCGCCGGGGATCGAATCCTGCAAGTTCACGCGCCCGCTCGGCATGAAGCGATAGACGAGCGTGAAGAGCGCGACCGTCACGGCGATGCTGACCAGCGCGAAGACGAGTTGCCAGAAGGCGTTGCCGACGAGCGACAGGATCGGCACGCGTTGCAGCACGCGCAGGGGAAGCCGCTCGGCCAGTTCTTTGAGCGCGACGAGCGTGTAAGTGATCATCACGGAGGCGATGAGCAGCACGCCGACGCCGCCCATCATGCCGAGCGTCAAACCGCGCCCGTGCAGGAAAGCGCGCGGCTTCGTGCCCCACAGGCGGTTGATCGCGCGCTCCATCACGTTGAAGACCCACGAGCCAGCCCAGAGCGTGACGATGATGCAGGTGAGGATGACGCTCGTGCTGACGTTCTCCAGAGAGCGCACGGTGGTGCGCAGGAAATCGCGCGAACCGGGATAGGCTTCCACGGCGCGCGTCAGCATCTCGCTGCCCACGTCGAAATAGTTGCTCAGGGCGAGCAGGACGAGCAGCATCGGGAAGAGCGTGAGCAGCCCGAAGTAACTCATCGCGGCGGCGGGCGTGAAGAGATCGTTTTCGTGGAATTGATGAAACGAATGGCCGAAGATGTTCAGCCACGGCGCGGCATTGCGCACGCCGAAGCGTTGGCGGGTGAATGAGCGAAGCCGTTTCATAACTCAAGACGGTTGAACTAGACGCCGAATAGTCCGGGGTTCGACGGTGTGGGACTCAGCCCGAAGTGCTCGTAGGCAAGCCGCGTCGCCATCCGACCGCGCGGCGTGCGGTTGAGAAAGCCGATCTGGATCAGGTAAGGCTCTATGATCTCTTCGATGGAATCTTTCTCCTCGTGCACCGAGGCGGAGATCGTGCCTAGCCCGACCGGGCCGCCGCTGAATTTTTCGATGATCGTCAACAGGAGTTTTCGATCAACTTCGTCCAGCCCGAACGTGTCAACCTCCATCCGGTTGAGCGCGTCGTGCGCCACTTCCTGCGTGATGCGCCCCTCGTAATCCACCTCCGCGAAGTCGCGCACGCGCCTGAGCAGGCGGTTGGCGATGCGCGGTGTGCCGCGTGCGCGGCGCGCGATCTCTTTCGCGCCGCCTTCGTCGATCTCCGTGCCGAGGATGTCTGCCGAGCGGCGCACGATGAGTTCCAATTCGTCGTGCTTGTAAAAATCGAGATGAAAGACGATGCCGAAGCGACCGCGCAAGGGGGCAGTGATGAGTCCGGCGCGCGTCGTCGCGCCGACTAAGGTGAACTTCGGCAAGGGCAACTTGATGGAGCGCGCCGCCGTGCCCTGCCCGATCATGATGTCGAGTTGGTAATCCTCCATCGCCGGGTAGAGCACCTCTTCGATGGCCGGGTTGAGGCGATGAATCTCGTCTATGAAGAGCACGTCGCCTTCCTGTAGGCCGGTGAGAAGCGCGGCGAGGTCGCCCGCCTTTTCGATGACGGGTCCGGCGGTCGAGCGCAGTTCCGCGCCCATCTCGTTCGCGACGATGTTGGCGAGCGTGGTCTTGCCGAGTCCGGGAGGCCCCGTGAGCAGGACGTGATCCAGAGCCTCACGGCGCATCGTCGCGGCGCGGATGAAGATGCGCAGATTCTCCGTCGCCTTGCGCTGCCCGATGTACTCCGCGAGCCGCGCGGGACGCAACGACAACTCAAACTGCGACTCCTCATCCGTCGGCGCAGACAAGCGGACGCTGGCTGGTTCGAGTTCTTCAGACATACGTTAAATGATGAACGCGAAACGATGAACGATGAATGAGAGACAACTGCTTTTAGTCTTCAGTTCATCGTTCATCGTCCATCGTTTCCGGTCATCCTTTCGAGAGCGATTTCAGGCTGCGGCGCAGGAGCAGTTCGACGGAGAGTTCGCCGCCTTCCTGAATCGCTTGATTGATCACCTTCTCGGCCATCGCGCGTTGGTAGCCGAGGTTGGTGAGCGCGGAGAGCGTGTCTTCGCGCAGGGTGTCCTCGCTCGGGGCTGCGCCTGCTTTTTGCGCGGCGAGTTGTTCTTCGAGCGCGGGATGCGAGAGCGTCGTCATCTTGTCGCGGAGTTCGATGACGAGGCGTTCGGCGGTCTTCTTGCCGAGGCCGGGAATCGAGGTCAGGCGCGCGAGATTGTTGGAGCGAATGGCGCTGATGATCTCGTCTGCGTTCATGCCGGAGAGCATGGCGATGGCCGACTTCGGACCAATGCCGCTGACGGAGATTAAGAGCGTAAAGAGTTCGCGTTCACGCGCGGTTTTGAAGCCGAAAAGTTGGAGGGCTTCTTCGCGGACGTGCGTGTAGATGCGCAGCGAAATGTTCGCCCCCGGCTCCTCCATGTCGTAGAAAATGCTGACCGGGATGGTCACTTCGTAGCCGACGCCGCCGACATCCAAAATCACACTGGTGGCCTGTTTTGCGAGTAAGGTTCCTGATAAATGTGCGATCATTCCAAGTTCTTTGTTTCTGCCGAGAGAAGAGATTTCGGGAGCGTCTCTGTGTGCCGTGAGATTGTAGTTGAACCGCGAACTGACAGCAACGCACGAGTCTTTGTTTTCGCTGTGCCCCAACTCTGCGCTCCGTGCCGCTATGTCGAGATGGGAAGCCGCCGCCGCAGACACAGAGAACTCTTTAACCTGTCACTCGTCACTCGTCACTTCTCACTCTCTTTCGTTATACTGACAGGCGAGGGAAGAAAAGGAAACGGGATGAAGTCGGAGAAAATTTCTGAACTGACGACGAACCGCCTCAGCGTCTACCTGCGTTGTCTGAACAAACTGGCGGCTGCCGGAATCAAGACCGTCTCCTCGCGCTCGCTCGCGGAGGACTTCAATCTCAACTCGGCGCAGATCAGGAAAGACCTCGCTTACTTCGGCGAGTTTGGCACGCGCGGCGTCGGCTACACGGTCAACGACCTGCGCGCGCACATCACGAAGATTCTCGGACTCGACACCGAGCACCGCGTCGGCATCATCGGCGCGGGACATCTGGGCACTGCGCTCGCCAACTACAAAGGCTTCACCGCCTCGAACTTCGCCGTCGTCGCGCTCTTCGACAACGACCGTGAACGCATCGGGCAGACCGTCGGCGACGCACGCATTACGATCTACGATGTGCGCCAGATCGCGCGCGTGGTGCGCGCCGAGCAGATAGACGTGGCCGTGCTCGCCGTGCCCGCACGCGCCGCCCAGAAGGTTTTGAATCAAGTGATGTCGGCGGGCGTCAAGGCCGTGTTGAACTTCGCGCCCGCGCGCCTGCACGCGCGCCCCGGTGTGAAATTGAAGACGGTTGATTTGACGATCTCGCTGGAATCGCTCTCTTATTTCCTAGCCCGCCCCGCCGCCTCCAGTACGACGAACGCGCGCAAAGTTCTCTCCTTTGAAGAACTCCTGCAACCCGAAGAGAACGAGCTTTAGCGCGGCGCGCAATAAGGAGTCGCCATGAGCGAAGACTTGACCCAAAACTTACCCGACACATTCCAGGAACGCGTGCTTGCGGAACTAACAGCTATCAGGCAAGAGAACGCGCGGTTGAGCGTTCAAGTGATCTCGATTGATACCCGTCTAACTTCCCTTGAAGACAAAGTTGATGCGCGGCTGCGTGAGACGCGCCCGATTTGGGAGGGCGTGCTGGAGCGTCTGACGGAGATCGAAAAGGGACTGAGCACGCTCAACCGCCAGTTCAAGACGATGATCAGGGGAGAGTTCGACCTGCACACGCGGGTCGAGAAGTTGGAGGATGATCAGCAGGCGGTGTGAGGTGATTTTATGAAGTGCGCGTTGACAAAAATTTTGCCGTTCATCCTCACGCTGTTCGTCGGCCTGACGCTCGGCAACTTCTCAGGGCGACCCGCGCTGCATCGAGTTCGGGACCGGGGGCAGGCGATGCAGGGCAATGTTCAGCAGGGGCGGACGTGGCTCG
>DASWNS010000242.1:0-12505 GCA_036399115.1 Pyrinomonadaceae bacterium
GAACTCGTCCGCGAAGCGGCGCGCGTATTCGTCGAGCAGGCCGAGCACGCGCGCGTGGTCGGGCGAACGCACGACGAGGCCGACGTGATAAGGCTTGCGGATGCGATAGACGATCTCCGTGTCTATGTAGTTTGAAGTGTCCGGCCTCTCCTGCCGCGCGAGCGAGAGCACGATGCCGCCATACTCTTCGCGCGTGGGTTCTGCCCGGTAAGGATGCTCGTCGTCGCTCAGTTCGAGTTTCGCCCACTCGCGCCAGATGTTGAGGCCGCACGCCGCCTCCAACGCCTCTGCGATGTACGCGCCGCCGACGCGCGAAGCGATTTCGAGAAAATAGAACTTGCCGTCATCCCTGCTCTTGATGAACTCGGCGTGCGTCGCCCCCCGCCTCAATCCGAGAGCTTTGATCACCTGACGGTTGATCTCAAGGAGCTTGCGCCGGTCGTCATTTTTTCGTTCGACTGAATAGGAGATGAAGACGCCGCCTTCGTGCGCGACGTTCATCGGCGGGCGGCCATACTGGCTGACCCCTGCAAACGACACTCTGCCGCCGGAGACAATCGAGTCTACGTGATAGACCTCGCCCGCCACGTATCGTTCGAGCAGGTAGAAGGAGGACTGTTCGTTCAGGCGCGGGCGCGCGTCAAGCTCATCAATCGCGCGCCAGACCTGTTCGGCGTCGTGCACCTTCCTGATGCCGATGGCCGAGACATCCGTGCGCGGCTTCAAGACCCACGGGGCGGGCACGCGCTCCATGAAATCGCTCAACTCCGCATAGTTGAGCACGTGCACGAAGTCCGGCACGTTGACGTGTGCGGCCTGCGCCGCGCCGCGCATGGCGAGCTTGTCGCGAAACAGGCGCGCCTCCGCACTCGTCATGCCGCCGAGCCGCAGGTGTTCACGAATCAGCCCCGCCGTGATCACGTCGAACTCTTCGAGCGCGACGACGCGTGCGAGTTTGTGATGGCGCGCGATCTGCGTGGCCGCGTAGATGAAGTGGTCGGGCGAGGCGTCGTTCGGCAGCGTGACGAGTTCGTCAATCGAGTCGTGCGGCCATGCTTCGTTCCGCCACTTCTCTTTGGTGAGCAGGAAGACGCGGCAGTTCTGCCGCTTGCATTCGCGCAGGAACTCGACGCCCTTGAAGTAGCTGGCGAGACAGACAATGGTTCGTCGGGGAGATGTTTCTTCGGTCACAGGCGACTCTCTCGTTGATGTGTCGGCACGAATCAAGCTGCGGGGTTTGACGCGCCTCACTGGAATTTTCGTGGAGCAGTATATAACGGGCGCGCGCCGGGAGACACCAGCCGCCGGTCTGCTTTTGCAAGGGAAAGCTCCCGCCGCAGGGAGACGCTTGAACCGGCGTTGCTTGAGTTGGTTGATGAAGTGTCCGGTCGCGCGCCGCGCGCTTACCTGAAAATCTTGACTTTCGGGTTTCCGGGGCGTAGGGTTCAGCCTCCACTCTAAAACCTCACTTCCACGAAACAGATTACCGGGTGGGAAAGTTTTTGCCTGAGACGGAGGCGGGGCTTACTTCAGCAAACCCTAATACGGAAGGATGAAGAATTATGAAGCAGTTTGTGTCTTCGAAACTTCTCAGGAAAGTGTTAACGCTCGCTTTCCTTATCGCGGCTCTGGTGTTTATCGTCTCCGGCGACAAAATACCCCAACCCGTCTACGCGGCTCCATGCTGTGAAGAATGTGACGGCGCGGAGCTTGATGCCTGCATGGCGGAATGCACGACCTCTGCTTGCAGAAGAAATTGTATTAACAATTCCTGTGAAGCGAACTGCGTCTCGTGCGGCGGAGGCGGCGGTGGCGGATGTTTGACCAACGCCGATTGTCCATATTTACCCGGATATGGATTTGCCAATTGTGTGGGCGGTAATTGTGTCTATTAGCAGTTCGGACATCTAACCGGGAGAAGCTCTCAACTACCCGAAAAAAGCAGGCGGCGACTCATGTGTTTATGAGTCGCCGCCCTTGTCTGTGCGCCTGAATCGAATTCAGTAAATGTTGAAGTTGTATTCGATGGTGACGTACTGTGAGACTTTGCGCCCGTCCTTCTCGGCAGGCGTGAAAGAGATGCGCCGCGCCGCTTCAATCGCCTTCTCCGTCAGGCCGTCGGGCAACTTCGTCAGAGGCGTGATGCCCGTTACCTGTCCCGAAGCGGATAAGATGAGACGCAGGCGGACTGTGCCCGTGACCTGATTCTTGCGCGCCTCTTCCGTGTAGAGCGGTTCCGGCTTGCTCGTGATGTTCGCCCTGCGCGTCACTTCCTTCGGGTTGAACGGGCGCGCGTAATCGGGGGTTCCGCCGTTGCCGCCCGCTCCGCCGCCTCCGGGTTTCGCCGGACCACCGCCCGTGTTGAAGCCTTCGCCCGGTCCGTAGCCGGTGCCCCGCCCTGAACCGACTCCGCCGCCCGTGCCGTCGCCGATGCCGTTGCCTTCGCCCGAACCCGAAGAGAGTTCGGTCGCTTTCGATTTCGGGTCGCCGTAGTTGATGGCGCGCGTGTCCGTGGGAAACAGGGCGGGGTCGACCTGAATCGTCGCCGCCGTGGGGAGCGAAGGGTTGCGAATGGTGGGCGGGTGCGGGTCTGGCGCGAGCACCTGCGGCTGCAAGGTCGCCTGCGGGAGTTTGCCGTTGACAGCCGGTTTGTCTTCAAGCCGACCGCCGCCGCCACCGCCGCCCGCGCGTTCCGGTTCCGGCTTCGAGCCGCCGCCCGTGCCCTTCGCCATGCCCGCCGTGCCTTCCTCCGGCTTCGGCTGCTCTTTGGGAATCTCCGTTACGCTGCCCAGATAGACCAGATCTTCGCGGAGGCGTTCGGCCAACAAGCCTCCCTGCCGCTGCTGGAAACCATCGAGCGCGGCGACCGCGCCGAACAGCAGGACGACGGCGACGAGAGCGGCGACGACGCCGTAAGCAGTGTTCTCCTGCCGCAGCGTGCGCCACGTCATCGCGCCGTAGGCCACGCTCATGCGTCCTACGAAACGGAAGGGGTTGCGGCGAAACTCCGCGCGCGTGAGTTCGGCGTCGTGCGCCGTCTCGCGCATCTCCGCGAGCAGGCGTTTGAAGAGTCCGCGCTCCTCTAAGATGGTGAGCCGGTATTCGGCGGGCGCGAGTGCGCCTGCGGCAGAGGACAGAGCGTATTGCGGCGCGAGCAGATCGCCCGGGCGTTGTTGCAGATTCATTTCTTTCTCCTTCAGCAGTTCGCGGTAAGAATTAAGGACGCGCGCATCGAGCGATGCGGGCACAACCACAAGGGGAGACTGCCAACTGTCGAGCAAAACTTTCAAATCTTCATCCGCCGCCGGCACAGACGACTCACACGCAGGCGACTCATCCAGACGCCCGTTCGACGCGTCGAGTTCGCGTTGATCATCGCGGCGGTGCGCGCCCGGAGAATATTGTGCTGTCGTCTTCTTCTCGCTCATAACGTTCTCTCCGACGCGCCGACCAACTCCTCGCGCCGTTCGAGATAAGGAGCCAGCGTGCGCCGCAATCCCGCGCGTGCACGCGACAGGCGCGACTTCACCGTGTTGACCTCCGCATCCACCACCACGGCGATCTCCGCCAGACTCAAATCTTCAAACTCGAACAGGATCAACACCTCGCGCTGCAACGCCGGGAGACTCTCCACCGCCGCGCGCACCGCCGCCGACAACTCGGCTTCAATCAAGCGGCTCAGAGGTTCGTCCGTGTCCGGCGTGCGCGGCTCCGTGAGCGTCGCCTCCTCCATCCAAGCCTCTTGTCCCGCGCGCCGAAACTGCTTCATCGCGAGATTGTGCACGGCGGCGAAAAGGTAGGTTCGCAGAGACGTGCCGCGCGAAGGGTCGAAGCGTTCGGGATTTTTGAACAGGCTCAGGAAGCAATCGTGCGTCACATCTTCGGCGGCGGATTCGGAGCGGAGCAGGCGGCAGGCGAAGCGATACATGGCGACGCGATGGCGCGTGTAGATCGAGAGAAACGCGTCCTCTTCGCCTGCGCGTGCACGCCGGAGTAGTTCTTCGTCTGTGTCTGTATCAGGCAAAACCTGAGATGCTCGTTTCCGTCTTCGAGAGCTTGCTGCCGTCTGTTGTTACCGCGCGGGCGCGAAAGGATCGGGGCAGATGAAAAAAAAGATGAAGGATGAGGGATGAGGGATGAGGGATGAGTAAGAAACTACTCAACGCCATGAGTGCTTTTCTTATTCATCCCTCATCCCTCATCCTTCATCCCTTCTCTATGCTGTCGCTTTGTTGCACGACGCCGCGCGGGCGGTTGCTCACACGTCTCCGTCAATTTTTTAGAACGTGATTTTTTTTCGCTTGAGAGCGACGCCGGTTCACGCACGCGATTTTGGTGGCGCGTGCTCCAACTGTTAATCTAAGTCGCAGTTTCAAAGAAGGGAGCACAAGATGCGTCTGACGGAGATGGTCAACTGCGCCGGTTGAGCGGCGAAACTCGCGCCCGGCGAACTCGCTCAGGTCTTGAGCGGGCTGCACATTCCGAAACATCCCAATCTGCTGGTCGGCATCGAGACGGCGGACGACGCCGGAGTCTATCTCCTGAACGAAGACCTCGCGCTCGTCCAGACCGTAGACTTCTTCACGCCCATCGTTGACGACCCCTACGACTACGGGCGCATCAGCGCGCTCAACTCGATCAACGACGTGTGGGCGATGGGCGGCACGCCCATCACCGCGCTCGCCGTCACCTGCTTCCCGAAGAAGGGCGTCGATTTCAAGATACTCGGCGAGATCATGCGCGGCGGTTTGGACGTGCTGACCGCGCACGGCGTCGCGCTCGTCGGCGGTCACAGCGTAGACGATCCGCAGATCATGTTCGGCTACGCCGTGACGGGCACGATCAACCCGCGCCAGATCATCACCAATCGCGGCGCACGCGCGGGCGACGCGCTCATCCTGACGAAGCCCATCGGCACGGGCGTCATCTCCACGGGCATCAAGTTCGGCAAGGCGGGCGATGAAGTGATGGGCGCGTCGCTCCGCACGATGTTGCTCGCTGGGCGCGAGGCCGCCCAACTGATGCGCGAGTTCGGCGCGCACGCCGCGACGGACGTAACAGGCTTTGCGCTCCTCGGCCACGCGTGGGAGATGGCGCGCGGCAGCAACGTCACGCTTGAGATCGAAGCGGCGCGCGTGCCGCTCATCCCCGGCGCGCTCGAACTCGCCGCGCAGGGACTACTCACGAGCGGCGACAAAACCAATCGCGCTTACGTCGGCGACGACATCGAGATCGCCGCCGGAGTGTCGAAGCCGCACGCAAGTCTCCTCTTCGATCCGCAGACGGCGGGCGGCCTTCTCATCTCGATTGAAGAGTCGCGCGCCGATGCCCTGCTCGCACGCCTCAACGAAACCTACCCTGACGCCTCTCGTATCGGTCGCATCGCGGAACGCGGCGCGTATTCTCTGTTAGTCAAATGAGGAGAAACGAAAATGATCGGCGATGAGATGGAAAGAACGATGCAATTCATTCTTGAGCAGCAGGCTCAGTTCATGGCGAACATTCAAATACTTCAAGAACAGCGCGCCCGCGATGAGGGACGCCTGGCGCGTGTTGAGCGTGCTTTCGTTCAACTCACAGAGGTGGCCGTGAATGCCAATGAACGCATGAACGAGCAGGAGGCGCGTCATACTGAACTTCATGCGCGCGATACTGAACGGCTGGCACGGTTGGAGCGTGCTTTCGTTCAACTAACTGAGTTAGCAGTGAGTGCGAACGAGCGCATGAACGAACACGATACGCGGCTGGAGCGCGTCGAGGAAGCGGTCGTGCTGCTGACGCGTTTGGTCGGCGGCAAAGAGGGCGATGGATAGGTGAAGTGCGGGAGATGCTGAACACGGACGAACGCTTCGAGTCGGGGGCACCCGCTTACGCCGCCTACTTGCAGACGAGCGAGGGGCGGCTGCGTCTCGACATCGCATGGGAAAATTTTCTTTCACTCGTCAACGAGACGAACGCGGCACAGGCTAAATTCGATGAGCGGGGAGCGCGCGCAGAAACGTCGGGACGCGCGCTCGATCTCGGCGGCGGCACGGGTGCGCTCGGCCTGCGCTTCGCCGCGCTCGGCTGGCGCGTCGCCATAGTTGATCCGTCGGCGACGATGCTCTCGCTCGCGGCAGAGGCCGCGCAGCGGCAGGGACTCGACGGGCGCGTCACGTTTCATCAAGCCGTCGCGGAGCGTGCGCGCGAATGTTTCCCGCCGCAGACGTTCGACGCGGCCACCTGTCATAACGTGCTCGAATACGTGTCCGATCCGCGCGCCGCTCTCGTCGCGCTCGCCGGGTTAGTCCGTGCGGGCGGATTAGTCTCGCTCGTCGCGCGCAATCGCGCGGGTGAAGCGATGCGCGCGGCCTTGAAGGCGCACGATCTGGACGAAGCGGAACACGCGCTCTCAACCGACACGGTGAACGAATCGCTCTACGGTGGTCCCGCCAGACTGTTCGACCGGGAGATGCTCTGTGAGTTGGCGACCGGGGCGGGACTTGAAGTGATCGCTGCGCGCGGCGTGCGCGTCGTCGCGGACTACCTGCCCGCTTCGCTTTCCGATACGCCGGAGACTTATGCGCGCCTGCTCGCCTTCGAACGCACGCTCGGCGCGCGTCCCGAATTTGCCGCCGTCGCGCGCTACACGCAGGTCATCGCACGCCGCCCGCCCGGCACGGCAACCGCATCAGGTCGCGGCTCATCGTAAACAAGATGCTTGATGAGATGAATGATAACGAAAATCCGGATCGCGCGAGTTCGGATCGTGTCATGACGAAGCGTGCGCGAGTTGATCGCAGGCCGTGGTCTGTGTTCCTGAAAATCTTCATCTGTGCGGCGGCGAGTCTGACGCTGCTCGGCGGCTCGCTCGGTTCGGCTCTGCAACATCAGGTCGCATCCAACCGAAGCCCGGACACGCTCCACGCCATTTCCGAGTCTCCCGAACTACCTTCGCAACAATCCAAAGCCGCGCAAACTCCGGCGCGCGACGCTGACAAACTCGACCGCCCGACGAGCGAGCCTTACAAGGGCAGCCTCTCGATCTTCGAAGACGCGAAGCGCGAAGAGAAACTTCAGATCAACCGCGTGATGGACATACTGGGGATCAGGGAAGGCTCGCGCGTGGCGGACATCGGCGCGGGTTCGGGTTGGTTCACGGTGTGCGCGGCGCAACGGGTCGGCGCGCGGGGCGTGGTCTACGCTGTCGAGATCAACGAGGAATATCTCAAGCACATCGCGGAGCGCGCGTCGAAAGAAGAACTGTCGAACATTCGCACCATACTCGGCAAAGAGGACGATCCGCTCCTGCCCAAAGCGAGCGTCGATGCCGTGCTCATCTTAAAAACTTATCACGAGATCGCCGAACCGATTCGCCTGATGCGCGCCCTGCGTCGTTCGCTCGCGGCGGGCGCGCTCGTCGGCATCATCGACCGCAACGGCGCGGGCGACGATCACGGGTTGGACGACCGCAAAGTGATACGGGAGATGGAGCGTGCGAACTTCGCGCTCGTCGCACAATACGACTTCGTGAAGCCCGACGGGATGGATTACTTTCTAGTCTTTCGCGCACGGGCTTAGTCTTGCCTGATGATTCGCGCAGGGTTGGGTCGCCTGCCGCCGCGACGCAGGCGGTTGAAACTATCCTGCTCGCTCTCCTTCACTAGAATTCCGCGCACGACGGCGAGCCGCGCTTGCAGGCGCAGTTCGGGTCGTTGAAACCTCTCTGCGGCGGAGCGCGCGTGCTCGAAGTCTACGGGCGCGAGCGCGGCCAGCGTTTCGCCGCATTGCGCGACGAGCGCGTTCCAGACATGACCATCCCGCACTTTGAGTTCATCTTGCGCGAAAGCCTCCTGTCCGAAGCCGTCGAGGACGGCTGCCGCCCCGACGAGTTCGTTGAGATGCGTGATGCTCGCCTCGACGATCTCGAAGGCGCGCGCCGGGGCGAGCCGCGCATAGACCTGCGCCAGCACCAACTGCTGGTTGAACTGCAACTGGCCTTTGGCGCGCCCCTGAACGAGCATCCAGGCATCATCCAGAAAACCGAGCGCGCCCTTCTGATTGCCTTTGTCCAACAGGGCGCGCGCCAGCAGGATCGACATCCCCACGCGATCCTCCGTTGACTTGGCGCGCGCCAGCAACGCTTGCGCTCCTTCGACGTTGCCCTCGGAGACGGCGCGCCCGAAAAGTTGTTCGTCCAGTTCGCGCAAAAGCTGTTCACGCTGCCGCCCGCCTTCGACGTGTGTGTTGATGATCTGGCGTGCGCGTTCCGGGCTGCCTTCGTTGAAGGCTTTCCAGGCCGCCGCGCGGTAGAGTTGCGGGCGCATCTCCGGCGAGGCTTTGGCCGCTGCTTCGATGAGCGCGTCCGTCGTGCCCGACTGCATCAACTGGCCTAGTTCCCGCTGGTTGACGCCCGGTTCGGCTCTCCGTTCGGAGTTCTCCAGACGGCGACGCAAGCCCGCCGCCTGCGTGGGGGCGTAGCGTTCCACTTCCGGCATCAACTGCTGCACGGTCGAAAGCAGGTAGCCCGCGTTGTTCGACCGCCCGCCGCTGTTGGGAGTGTTGACGGCGGCGTTGACGAGCGAACTGACGAGTTCGCGACGCGTCGCTTCGTCCAACTGCAAGCGACGCGGGTTGGGCAGGTTGGCGGGAATCGTCGTTGCGCCGCTGGCCGCCTGAGAGTTCGCGTTTGAGTTCTCCGCGCCGCGTGTCGAGTGCAGAAGAAAGTTGGCGATGTTGACGGCTTCGCGGTCGGTGGCGAAGTTTGCGGTGCGCAGTTTTTTGACCAGCGAGGCGGTGAGGCGCGTCGCGCCTTCGGGGTCGCGCGTGCGCAATAGATCGAGCAGCGGCAGCAGATTCGCAGAGAGGCCGCGACTCAAAATCTCTTCGGCGAGGCGCAGGGCTTGCTGCGGGTCGCGCGCAGCGATCTGCTGCGCGAGTTGGGATTCCAACATCGCTTCCTGATCCGGCGGTCGAAAGTTGCCGCCGGGTTGAGCCATGGGCGGCGGCGTGCGCGTCGAGCGCAGGAATTCGAGCGCGAGTTTCGGATCGTATTGCGCGATGGTGTTGAGCATCCGCTGGCGCATCTGCGAGGCCGAGTTGACGAGACTATAATACTGCTGGTCGTCCGGCTCGATGCTCGCCGTCATGGCTGCGAGATCGACGGCGGCTGCATTGAAGATCTCGCGTGCGCGCTCCTGATTGCGCGGCCAGAGAAGTTCAGCCTCGACGGCCTGCAAGCGGATGCGGTTCTCGACGAGTTTCAGAGAAGGCGTCTCGCCGATGATCTCGTTGAGCAGGACGAGAGCCTTCCGCTCAAGTTCCAACTGTTCCGCCGTCGGCTCCTCCGCTTTGGCGACGGGCGGCGCAGCGGCGGCGGCGAACGGCTGTTGCGCGACAATTGCGTTTGGAGAGAGCGTGAAAGTGAGAAGCAGCGCGGCGAGTGATTTTGTATATTTCATAAAAGTCTTGAGTGGTTGAGCGTCGGGCGTGCGGGGAGTTCAGGTGCGCTCCCATGCGATGCGCGCGACGGTGTAAAGGATGCGCGTTCCGGCCAGCACGGTGCCCCGCACCGTGCCCGAAACTTTCGACTCGCCCCCCGCCCGCCGACGGTGATCGACCGGCACTTCCAGTATGCGCAGGCGCGCACGCGCGGCGCGCATCTGCATCTCCAGATTCCAACCGTAAGTCTCCTCGCGCATCGGCAGGGAGCGGAGCGCGTCGCGGCGGATCGCGCGAAACGGGCACATGTCCGTGTAGTTCACGCCGTAGAGCGCGCCGAGCAGCAGCCCCGCCCCGCGTCCCGCCACGCGTTGTTGAAAATTCATGCTGCCCTGTTCTCTTTGCCCGCGCGTGCGCGAGCCGATCACGAAATCGTGCGTGCCCGCCTTGATGGGGGCAACCAGACGATTCATCAACTCCGGGCAATCGCTCCCGTCGCCGTCCAGAAAGACGACGATCTCGCACTCCCTTGCGACGGCCTCCACGCCCGCGCGGCACGCCCGCCCGTAACCTCTGCGCGCCTCCCTCACGACGCGCGCTCCGGCCTCGCGCGCACGCTCCGCAGTGGCGTCCGTGCTCCCATTATCAACCACGATCACCTCCGACGCGATCTCGCGCGGCACGGCGCGCACAACCGCCCCAATCGTCTCCGCTTCGTTCAGAGCGGGGATGACGACGGAGACGCGCGCGTCGCTGTTGAATCGGGTGTTCACCTCCGGCTCATCCTTCATCCTTCATCCTTCAT
This sequence comes from Pyrinomonadaceae bacterium, assembly GCA_036399115.1. Taxonomy (GTDB): domain Bacteria; phylum Acidobacteriota; class Blastocatellia; order Pyrinomonadales; family Pyrinomonadaceae; genus JAIVJZ01. The sequence goes on from DASWNS010000242.1 coordinate 10,226, forward strand.
CCTTCATCCTTCGTCGCCGACCGCTGCGCCTTCTCTATTGATCGCTGACGGTTGCGCCTTCTCCGCGTCCTCCATGTCTCCAGCGGTGCGCGCGGCATCTCTATTTCGCCGCCACGCGATGCACGATGCCTTTGGCGCGGAGCAATTGCTCGGCTGCCGCGAAGTAGTCGCGCACGTCCATCTGTTGCCCGATCCATTCGATGTAGCGGCGGATGCCGTCGGCGAGCTTGACCTGCGGGGCGTAGCCTGCGGCACGGATGCGCGTCGTGTCGGAGATGAGATGGCGCATCTCGCCGGGGCGAAACTCTCCGTGCGCGAGAGGTTCAAGCGCGATGTTCAACGCGTCTGCGACGAGCCGCGCGATCTCGCGGATGGTGGTTGCCTCCCCGCTTCCGACGTTTACGGGCAGGCCGTCGAGTTTATCCGTCGTCGCGGCGAGGAGGTTGGCGCGGGCGATGTCTTCGACGAAGCTGAAGTCGCGCGTCTGCTCGCCGTCTTCGTAGAGCACGGGCGGCTGCCGGTTCAGGAGGCGCGTCGAGAAGATGGCGATGACGCCCGTGTACGGGTTGAAGATAGACTGGCGTGGTCCATAGGTGCAGGAGTAGCGCAGGGCGACGGTCGGCGTGCCCGTCTGTTGCCCCCACGTCAGCACGAGCCGCTCCTGATCGACTTTCGTGATGGCATAGACCGTCTCGCCGCCGATGGGCGCGCGTTCGGGCGTCGGCGCGAGAGTAGTCGGGCGGTCGCACTGCGGGCAATGGACGCTGAAGTCTCCGGCGCGCAATTGTCCGACGGGTCGCACTGCGGGAAAGACCAGACCGTGCTCGACGCATCGACCGGCCCCTTCCGCGTAGACCGCTTGCGACGAAGCGACGACGATCTTTTTGACCGGCAAATTTTCGTCGCGGATCACTTCGAGCATCTGCGCCGTGCCGAAACTGTTGACGCTCACGTACTTTGAAATCTCCGGCATGTAGCCGCCGTAAGCCGCCTGATGAAAGACGACATCGACGCCCGCGAGCGCGGCGGCAATCACAGCGCGTTCACGGATGTCGCCTTCGACAAACTCGGCTTGCGGGTTGATCCACGCGGGTCGCCCTGCCCGGTGCGTGTTCGGCTCAAGGTTATCGAGGATGCGCACGCTGTAGCCTTCCCGCAGCAGCAGATCGACGAGGTGCGAGCCGATCAGTCCTGCGCCGCCCGTCACGAGCGCGCGTCGTCCGTTGTTTGAAGTTCTTGTCAACTCTCTTCTCGCCTCCACATGTTTCAGCCGAACTTGTCCGGTTCGTGTTCTTCAAAGTCTCAAACGTCTTTGTGCTCCGGTCGCACGCGAAAGACGAGGAGCAGGAAGGCGGGCGGCAGGTAGATGCACGAGTTGAGCCAGAGCATCTGCCGGGGCGCGTCGCCGAGCCATGTGCCGTAGAGCATGAAGGAGGCCGCCGTCAGGTAGAGCAGCGGCGCGACACGCGCGGCGGGCACGAAGCACAGGAAAGGCACGAGCCATACGAAATACCAACTATAGTGCGGCGACAACAGCACGGTAAAGACGACGGCCAGTAACGGCGCACGACGCCGCACGAAGTCTCTCGCATCCGGCGCGCGCGCGTAGACGCACCACGCGGCTATCGCGCCCAGCACAAGTAAGGCGAAGACGATATACACGGCGCGGGGGATGCCTGAGTTGCCGGGGAAACTTCGCGCGAGTTGAAGCAAAAAAAAGCGCGCGCCGCTCTGCAAGCCTTCCTCTTCGGCGTAGCCCGGCAGGTAACCGGCGACGCGCCGCACGCCGACCGACAGGTAAGGCAGGTAGAACGCCGCGAACACAGCGCAGAACACGAGCGGCAGACGCCAACTCCAACGCCGGTAGAACGCTGGAAGCAGGACGAGCGGAAACAGTTTAACGAGCGTTGCCCCGGCTAGGAGCGCGCCCGTCAAACTCTCGCGCCCTCTGCGATGTGCGACGAGCGCGAACGCGACGAAGGCGACGACGAGCGCATCGAGATGCCCGTTCCCAGCGATCTCCCAGACGACGAGCGGATGCCACGCGGCGAGGAGCACGCGCTCGCGCGGCAACTTGAACGCGGCGAGCAGCGCGGCGAGCGCGCACAAGCCCGCAACCTCGAACAAGACCATGACAGCCTTCATCCAGACTACGGACTCGCTCACGCGCGTCGCCAGCAGGAAGATCAACTGCGCGAGCGGCGGGTAGATGGTCGGCGCAAAGTCTCTGCGATTGATGTTCGGATAGATCGCTTCGTCGCGCAAAAACCTGAGCGCATC